>JALUUH010000203.1 GCA_027021445.1 Gammaproteobacteria bacterium | reverse complement strand
CGCCGACAGCAACCTACCTGTTGCAGCGTATCTCGACGACGACCCGCTGGCGGTACACGCAGTGAAAAAATGTGCCGCAGATTGCTGTGGTGATGAAGGTGTGCTGCTCAAGAAATATGAACACAATAACTAGGCTCACAATGCTTAATCAGCTCAAATTGAGAGAGCAACGACCGGCAATATTATTACTGTGCGCTTTCATATTTTGTATAACCATTGAACCCGGCCAGGCCGGGGTTTATCGTTGGGAAGACGACAATGGAAAAACCGTGTTTGGCGACACCCCGCCCAAAGACAAAACCGCCACGACTGTCAACATCGAAAATACGGAGAATTCCGGTACACAATTTGCCACTCCTGAGCAGACGAAAGATATTGAACGTGATGCTAAAAATCGTCGGCATAAAAAAGTACCTTCGGCTTCCCGTAACAACATTGACTCATACTGCCGCCGATATATCAGTGAATTGAACAAAGTCGAGATTTATCTGCAACACACCGATACCCAACGCGACCGGCTCAAAGCCCGCGACCTGCGCAAACTCATCACAAAAGAATGCGCAGGTAACGTGTTAACGAAAAAGTTTGATGATGCAAGATGTACCCGCTACCGCAAAGACCTGAGCAAAACAGAGATATTTCTTGAGCACACACCCAATCCACGCGACGAGCAAAAAGTTAAAGATTTACAAAAACAAATAGCCCGTGAATGTCGATAAAAACCGGCAGCCAGCACTCATTACAATTCTAAGATAACGAGGCCATAGAAAAACTCTTTCTGGATAAATATCAAAAAACTGACCGCCCCATTGTCTCTCTATCCAACGACTTCATGCCAAGCAATGGTTCTTAACGCCCCTAAAATTATAGGGAAAATTTGAAAACGAGTTTTCCTATATCCTCAACGTCACACATCAGCGGTTGCCAAAAGAGGCGGGGGCTTTGCGGCAGCAAAAAGCGCGACGCTTTTAGCAATCTGCTGATGAAATTGAGTGAACGCTTCTTTTCCTGGCTATGATGAGCCCCATATAAGAAGCGTGTCCACCCTGTCAGGCTCGATTAATTTTTGATCTCCAATAATTTCCAGATTTTTTAATCCCCTCCTCGCGTTTCCGACACTACTTCGTGAACAGGTTAACCTTTCAACACTTTTGAAAACCAATCGAGTCGTTGCCCCATTGATACTCAATCAGCCGCGCGGTTTTTAGCGTCGGCTGAATTAGCTTTATTAGGCCACGATACCTTTTGACTCCAAAAAGTCATCAGGAACATCTGACGTTTTCCATCCTGTTATCGCAAAATAATACAGCGGCTCCCCCTCAATTGATAATCTATGTCGATAGCGTTCGATGTAATAAATATCAAGATATTTTGAGAAAATTAATTCCCTAATCATTTTTGAAAAACCTGATTTATCGCCAATATCAAAGAAAGTATCCTTTATATTAAAGGCCACCCACCCTTCACTTTTGATTATATTAAACGCTTCCAAAAATGCTTTCGCTGGGATGTCACCAAAACCAAGTGCGGCAACTGTTACCATGCAATCACATTGCCAAGATGCTATTTCTTCCTTTTTATCTTTTTCCAGCTTTGTGAAATCCTCAACATAATATGCGTCATATACTCCCGGCCTATCTCGGATTGCTGCATCATAAGCTTCGGGAATTATATCTACGCCTATTAAGCGAGAAACACCATGCTTTTTTAATTCCTCTCCCATCATTCCATTGCCCGCACCTAAATCCAATATCCTAAGCTCAGAAAAGTTATTTTGATACTGTTTTACTGCGGCTTCGAGTATTGATGCTACTTTACTTGGAGATGTGCATTTAAGGCGATCATAAAATATTTGTTCATAGAGACCTTGCACTTGATAAATTTCATCGTAATCGTGGAATCTAATTTTTCTTTTGCCTCCTGATCCTTGAAGGTAGAAATAAGCTTCGTCTTGATTTACGCTGGTTAATTCATCCTTCGGAAATTGTATTCGATGTCTTTTCGTCATAATTTTCTCTGTTTTGTTTGGAGATTTATTAGCCTAACATCGCTGATAACCGGAAATTCACAGCTTTGTTTGGACGTGCTAAAAAGCCTATCACACCCAAACAAAGCTGTAAATTATCCGTATTGATCAACCTTTTTATATCATTATTTTTCTACGAGCTGAATTCATTTCTCTATAATGCTTTAACAGGAATACAGACCTCAACAATATGTTTGTTGTTCAGGTATTTTTTCGAATCATTAAAGTATTTTTCGAAGCAATAGCGCACATCTGGCTGTCATCTACTTTTCGGAAGCCACTCGCCATAAACTAAATCCCAAGATTTCTCAAGCTCTGAGACATCTATTTCAAATTTTCCCACGATGTACTTGCTTCATATTGAAATATTCTTTGAAAACTCTGGAAAAAGAAGCCGAATTGCTAAATCCATATTCTAACGCGATTGCTGTCGCTAGCTTAGGAATGGAACACAATAACTTATATAAGTGGCGCTCTGATTTAGTTCGTATTCGTTCGTTCTGATTGAACAAAAGTGCAAGAATAGTCGTTCTATTCCGAGCTTTTGTGATTGAAGAACGGACGAAGACGGGCTGAAGCAGAGGTGCCAATTGTATGAGTTATTGTGTTCCATTCATTAGGATCGATCGAATAATAACTGTGGATTTTTGGTTGGGTAAAGAGTAATACAGGTTGAAAGGACTGATATTCTTCCCTTGACCTTTTGGTGGAACCGCTACGCTTGTTCCACCCTACAGCTTCACCTTGCGCTTAAAGAGACGGAACAAACAAACCACTCCCCTGGTTCTGACCTGGATTATGAATACGCCAACGTCAGCTGATGTTTGCAGGTAGGGTGGAACAAGCGTAGCGGTTCCACCAGAGTCTTGTACTGGCCCAAAAAAAACGAACCAGCTCACCAATGAAACAGTTATCACGATATTTCTATTTCCCTCGGTTTTATCTAAATCTTTAACTTCGGTTGGACCATTAACCATTGAGTAATTTGAATTATTTTGGCCTCTCCTCAACTGGATATTATCCCAATGTTCTACGGCCATGTCATTTTCAAACCTAAATACTTCAACTGATAAAGGGTCACCAGTTTCAATGCCTTTTAGTAAAGTGACTATTCCATTTCTTAGGCTCCTTCCTAATCCCATGATTCTCGGCTTACCTTGACGCGAGGAGCTATTTGTTAGCTGATGATTTACTTTCTTTTGCCTTCCTTTCGCTCTTCAGCAACTAAGTAAGACCAATTTGTCTGGCTCTTAAGATTTTTTCTGTTTTCTTTAGAAACTCGAACATTATTGGCTTTCTTTACTGGTTCTTTATTCTTTTCACTCATTTTCTTTATCCTCGCGAACTCGTTTAAATTTTTTTAATTCTTCTTCTGTAGGAATATAACTATCAGGGTCATTGTCAACTTGCTTTTCTATTTCTTTGTCAGATGTGTTCTGAACATAGACATGGTTAGTTTTTCCCTTCATTTTCTTGATTTCATCTTTTGACCGACGTACAATTCTTTCTTTCATGCTATTACCCTCGCTGAAAATAACATTTTATCGTACAGCTCACGCTCCTTTTTATTTGCGCGTCTTGCTGAGATAATACGGATTACTTCTTCTCCATCTTCATAATCTCGTACTGTATAAACCACAAAGTATATGTTAAATTTTAATTTCCCTATAGTTTGGAACCTTGGTTCATCATAATTATAACGCAGATCCTTAACTTCTTGGCGCTTAGGGTCATCCCAAATATCAATCATATCTACAAAGTCAATTTTCCTTTCACGCAGTGTTTTCAGTCTTTTATTTTCATCCCACTCAAATTCCATTGAAATTCTCCTTTTTCGGTTAATTAATAGCTAACGCCGTAAATCACCGGAAAATTGTAGCAATGTGAGGCTTGTTCTATTCATAGCACAAACGAACGTTGCGGAAATTTGTCTGCGTAAATTTGTCCGCGTGAATTTACCTTGTTATATTTTACTTAGCTTGTTGAACCAAGCTAAACCAATTACCAGAGTCGTCTTTACCCATAGCCTCAACACCATAAAGCTGTTCTGTAGGAGGTTGGATAAACTCGACTCCTTTGGCAACTAACTCTTCATAGGTTTTTTGGCAATCTTCTGTTTCAAATACGCCAACCCCAAAAGCACCATCTTCAATCAGGCCGCGTATTTTGATGGCAGCTTCCTTGGTGAACATAGGCCCCTCTTTAGGCTCAGCCAACACCAATTGAAGTTGTGTCTGAGATTTAGGATATACAGTAAGCCAACGGAATCCTCCCTCTATCGTCATATCTTCGCCGACCTCAAACCCAAGTTTATTTTTATAAAAATCAAGGGCTTTATCTTGGTTTAAAACATATACAGTTACATGTGCAATGGACTTAATCATGCCAGTCTCCTTTCTTAAGTAAAGGATTGTTATTGTAAAGATAGAAAAAGAGTTTTATTTCTCCAATATTGCTCAATTAACCGGTTTCCTCAAAAAATGATATGCATAACAGGTTGGGATGACCTGCGATGGGTAACGAAAAGATTCACTGGACAACCTCCACAAAGTACGACGATATGAAGTTGGCGACATACCCACATGCTTGAGAAAAAGCGACGAAAAGCTACCGAGACTCATATAACCGACTCGCTCGCAGATTTCAGATACACGAAAGTTTTCTGTAATTAGCATCTTCTTAGCTTTTTCAATTCTTAACCTAATCAAAAATTCATTCGGTGTTTCACCATAGGTTTTCTTAAAAACTCGTGAAAAGTGGAAAGGAGACATAAGCGAATTATTTGCTGCATCGGTTAAGCTAAACGTATCTCGGTAGTTATCAGCTATATAGTCTCTACCAGCACTTAGCCTTTTAAATTTAGTATTCGCCGTCATAAAACGACTCTCCTATGGTTACCTAAAAAAATATAACGTCGCCCATCAGCGACAGCAAAAAGTGGCGCGGCTTTTGCGCAAGCAAAAGGCGTGACGCTTTTTGCTGTCCGCTGGATGGGCCTTGTTAGATTTTGTGTTTCCATATCTATGGATATTTATACGATGAACTTATATGTACGAAACAGAACTAATTACCGAGTTCAATTTCCATTGGCTGATAAACTAACCCATTCTTCTCTTCTTCCGACCCAACGATTATAAAGCCATATTTTATATAGGCACTCACTGAAACAAGTGAAGCACTTACAGTTACAGTTTTAACACGGCTATATTTCAAAGCTTCTTCTACTAGCTTTCGCCCAATGCCACCCCCTTGCTTATCAGGTTTGATAAACAACATTGCAATATGGCGGCCTTCTTTTAGCTCTACTACCCCATTAATACCATCTGTGTCCTCTGAAACAAACATTAAGTTATCTTTGTTTATTCGCTCAAGGAACGAATCCGACGAAGAAATGCCCAAGAATGTAGCAATTCCTTCTTCTGATAATTGGCCAGAAACTGCCTGCATAAAAGACGATACGGTGACTTTAGATACATTCTCTGCATCGTCGATCTTCATTTTTCTAATCAAATCACTCACACCTCGGGGCGGAAAAAAATCTAACGTCGCAAATCAGCCGCGCCGCTTTTTGGCGTCGGCTGGATTTGCTTTGTGTACGCCCAGCATGGGCATGAACTAATGAGGTGAAAGTCCTCTGTAGGAAGATCACCGTCGAACACCGTGTTGTTAGTAGACGATAACTGCTAGCGAATGGCAAGGGCCAACCCGCGAGGGGCGGTCTGAAGGAAGCCGGACGCAAACCTGCGAGCTGATGAACAAGAACATCATATGAGGCGTAGGCTGGAGGCGAGATGGCACAAGACATCGAAGCCATGTGATCTAACGGCCACCGTAAATGATGCGGCAGTGCAGGGAAAGTTCATGCTCTTATCTGG
>JALUUH010000202.1 GCA_027021445.1 Gammaproteobacteria bacterium | reverse complement strand
TCGGTTAGATGAAATGATTTCAGCTCCCCTAGTGATTCTCCTATTTCGCGGATTGTCACAAGAAGCTTATTACTAATAGTGTATTTAGGTATCCAATTCATAGCCTTAAATTAGCCGATAACTGGCCGTAAATCAACAAAATAATTAGCCGTATTCTAGCCTTAAATTAGCCGCTATTAACGAAACATCTGTTTATTCACCTCACTATCCAATTAATTTAACAACTTAAAGAGGATACAATAATGGATAATAATCCTGTCATAAACCTTGGAACAAAGGAAAGCTCATAGATCAAAAACCACCTTCAAAACTTCGAGTTAGAAACAAGCAAGCTGATTCCTAGCAACCATAGTTGACCACTGTACCATGCACAAGCTCGCTCCCTGGGCTTGATTAATTCCTACCTGGACTCTGAAGTCTGTCTAAGAACAGGCTCCAGGCGATGTAAATATCCCCGTCAGAATAATGAACATGTCCCTCTCATAGGTACTTGTTTTAAAAACCCTATTAAGTTTAGAGGAAAGCTATATGTTTAAACATTTATTAAGCAAAACAGCACGCTCTCGTTTTATTCTATTAGTCAGTGTATTCACACTTGTTGCCTGTGAAGATACTGATACTAATGATGGTGATGCTGGAAACTCAAACAATAGCGCCCCCACTGCGGCTGATGTCAGCATTATTGATGATAATGGTGGATCTGCAGTCGTCGGGGATCTCTTGGTTGGAACCTATAACTACAACGATGTAGACGGTGATGCCGAAGGCACGAGTACCTACCGTTGGTTACGCAATGATGCAGCTATCAGTGGTGCAACCACAAAAAGCTATACCTTAGTCGTTGCAGACATTGCACAGAATATTCGCTTTGAGGTCACCCCCATCGCCGTAACAGGCGAGTTAAGCGGTAATCCGAAGCTATCTAATTTTAGCATCACCGCAGCAGCTGCTACCACGAGCAAATTAGCGGTGAGTGTCAGCAATGACAGTAGCAAAACAATCCGCTTTGATTGGCCTGTTTATAGTGGTGCTACGTTTTATAAATTATTTGTCAATCCCGACGGAATATCGGGTTATACGCTATTGCAAGATAATCTGTTCTTGAAGAGAGCCAAAGACAAAGCAATCAAAACAACGGCCAGTACTAAAATTGAGCTGCCGGTGCATCTCACCGACTGGGTGAATGTCAGTTACATACTGGAAGCGCATAACGGCACCGGTAAGTTAGCTGAATCCGACCCCATTACTATTACCGATTTGATGATCTCTAGTATCGCTTACTTAAAGGCCGACAATCCTGCGAAAATTAATCAGTTCGGAGAAGCGGTCAGCATCTCGGCAGATGGCTATACCCTGGCAGTAGGCGCTCCAAAGAGGAGCGTTAACGGTAAACTGTTTGCCGGTATGGTGTACATTTTTACGCTGAAGAATGGTAGTTGGGAACAACAAGCTGCTTTCTCTGGCAATAATATCACTGAATATGACCAGTTCGGTTCAGCAGTGAGTCTTTCTGAGGATGGTAAAACACTAGCAGTGGCGGCCTTCCTTCAGGGCGGTGAAGACTTTAATACTTCGCCCACATTTCAAGCGGGGGCAGCATATATCTTTACCCTGCTTAAAGGGGTTGCTGGATTAAGTGATCCAAGCTGGCAGCAACAGGCTTTTCTCAAGTCCAATAATATTAGCAGGGATGACAAATTTGCGACGGCGATTAGCCTTTCTGCCGATGGCAAGACCCTCGCTGTCGGTGCACCCTTTGAGGACGGTACAGGCGCTAAGAGTCAGCTCGATTCCGGCGCAGCGTATATTTTTCAGCCAAATGTATCGGGTACTTGGAAGCAAAGCGCCTATCTCAAAGCAAACCACATCGGCGGGCGCATTGGCGCGGCACTCGGCGACCTGTTCGGGGGAGCCATTAGCCTGTCTAGCGATGGTAAGACGCTGGCAGTCGGTGCCAAGCTGGAAGACAGCGGCGCCCGCGGGGTTAACGGTGATGCCGGTACACTCGATGAGACCGACAACTCGCAACACAATTCGGGCGCGGCCTATGTCTTTAAATACATCGGTGATACTTGGAAGCAGCACGCCTATATCAAAGCCAGTAATACGGATGGCGGGGAGTCAGCGTTTGCAGGAGGTGATAATTTTGGCAGCTCCATCAGCTTGTCTAAAGATGGTAAAACGCTGGCAGTGGGCGCTATTGGTGAGGACAGTAGCGCCAGTGGCTCCAGCAATGATGGAACGGGTGAGAATGACAACTCGGTGGAATCTTCGGGGGCGGTGTATCTATTCAGTGATAATGGTAATAACTGGCAGCAACAGAGCTATCTAAAGGCCAGTAATGTTCAAACACTCGCCCGGTTCGGCGGGAGCCTCGACCTCTCTGCGGATGGTAATACTCTGGCAGTGGCAGCATTTGAAGGTAGCAATGGCAAGGGTGTGAGCAGTGATAATGGCGGTGACTGGCAGCAGAAGACAGCAGAATCGGGGGCTGTATATATGTTTAGCCGAAGTAACGACAATTGGACTCAGCAGACCTTAGTCAAGGCCACTAACACTGAAAGTAAAGATAGATTTGGTCGAGTTATTGATCTATCCGCCGATGGAAATACGCTGGCAGTCGGAGCCTATTTTGAAGACAGCGGAGATGGCAGTGATCCGGAAGACAATAGTGTCGTCAACTCGGGTGCCGTGTACATCTATTAAACCCAATAGGATCGGCAAGCGGCAGAGCGGGTATAGATTGTCCGCTCCCGTTCAATAAAATAGCAAAATAGGGGACAGACCTAGGCTGTCTAAATCGGTCACCTTATGAAGGTTTTGATTCCCCCGTTTTTTGGATTTCACTTTCAGCAAAAAAGGCTTGGCGTTTCTTACGTATCGTATAAGGGATGTTTTCTTGTTCCCAATTTTTCAAGTCATTGTGACTCGCATGAGTTAGCGCTTATGAAATGGCCTGTTCATCCAAATTCCCACAAAGTGCGGTATTAACAACGTGGTACGGTTCATGTCTGCCTGGGGGCTACGTTCAAGAATATGCTTAAAATTCCCAAAGAGAGATTCGATAATGTCACTACTGACTAATAAAGGTAAGGAAGTTATTTGCTGTTGAATTTTGAGGTGTCGTTGCAACCAGGTCTGGAGTCGTTTTTTTATTTTTGATTTGTCGGAAAGTGTTTGTGATAGTTGATAACACTGTTCATAGCTGACCGGATCAAGCCCCTTAGTTTTTAGAATTTTCATGACCGGTGAGACCCCTTTTGTTGCGTGTGCAAAGCACACGATAAAAGCGCTCAACTGGCTGAAATGAGGCAATGCTTTGCGCAGCTTCGCTAAGACATCGCTTTCTTTTGTTTGATCTTTGGAGAAAAGGACATTCCGTATTTTTTCACCCCATTTACCGAGTTAACTAATACTTTGAAAGCGGCCCTTGCTACGCGGTTTAGGGGGCGTAAGAAAGACCAGCTCTGTTTGGCGCAAACACTTGGCTCCCTGGTTTATCCAGGCAGTGAAGCGTTTAAAAACGGTTGTTTTCTCAAATGGTGCTTTGAGGGCGTTGGCCATCACATGACCAATATCTTCAATCACAGGAAGGGTTATTTTTTGTTTTTCCGACCACAATATAACCCCTTTTTGAAGGGTGCGGTCACAGTCTTTAATGATAGCCTCTGGTCTACCTGTTTGGTTAAATATAGCCTCAAGACCCACTGAGATGCTTTCTCCATTGACTTTTTCAGCGATTTTACCGATACACTCACAGTCTTTGAGTTGAATCGCTTTCTCTGTTTGAGATAAAGTCTCTATGGCAACTCGCCAAACCACGAGTACTTTTTTAGGACCCATATCGATGGAATGGTCGACGATAGCCAGCCAAGGTTTGTCAATGGATTTAACTTGTTTAAGCCGTCCTAGACCCAAACGTAGCGTCCAATTAATCACGAAGGTAAAGTGAGGAACCCATTTCAGTGCAAGCGGTGTTTTTTCGTTAAACAAACCGAGGATACGGGGGATGCGACGATAGGAGACAACCGCCTGTATGACGAGCAATACACATAATGCACGGATTGACTGGGCGTGGGTTATCGCAACAACGTTCGAGGGCTGGAGTGATTGTTTTTTTACCTTCGCCCTTTTGTTCCAATGCACGAATCTGTGCCTTGAGCTCCGTTATTTTGTCCTGGCTACGCTTTTTAGACTTTCTATTTTCTCGAATTTTATTGGCACGCTGGACTACCTTATCTTTCCATCGATCACGGCTTTGTATTACTTTGGAGACTTGAGGCATTGTTTTGTGTCATCTCTTTTGAAATGAGATAAACTTTTACCCTATTTTTTAATCTATTCCAACATCTGTGGAAATTTATGGAGCATCCAAAACCCAGGGACGTGAAATATAACCCATATCGGGGGATTTCGACAACCTAGGATAGACTCCTATTTTCTTGCTACTTCCTTTTAAAGGGCTCTGACCCCTTATAGTTTGAGCTGATCCCTTGAGACCCTTATAGAGGCCATTAATTATCACGTATTCAATGGCCATCCAGAAAAATTACCAGGCCTGTCTCAAATATTAGAAAATAATCAAGAGGGACAAGCTCATGCGCTGCCGCTTTTTTATGAACCACAACAACTTGCAATATTCTGCGTATTAAGAGCGATACCGCAAAAAAAAATCAACCCACATATCAAGAGCTATCTAAAATCAATGCTCAAAGCAGCATTCAAAGACCTTCAATACAGAACCGAAGAAATCCGTTTGCTTCAAATCATTGATACGCAATCAACAAATAGAAAAATGATGACATAAATACTTTAAGAAAAAGAGGAATGCACTGAGTAGTTACCCTAATTTTTTCAAACCTGACTAAGCGCCATCTCATAGAACCTGGAAAAAGCACACATCTCGTCAACATCGGTAAGCAGATGTTGACGAAGTGTTTTAAGAAAAATTTAGACTGAGGAACACCTAATTATAATCATATTTTTTGCATAACCCTGACTCTAAAGTGATTGGCCAAAAGATACTTCCCTCTTCATTTTTTTCATCAATAAGATCCTTATCCTCATACATCAATGTCATTGTATACGTATCTGGATTAATTTCAAAAGACCAAGTCCCATAGTTATTATCACCCTCGACATCGTAAATAATCCGTAAAAGCCCTTTCTCAGCACCTAGCTGAGATGACGAATAAAAGAGACTACTATTAATCTCCATTCCAGCTCCAAAGATAGCACCACTCACAAATACATTATTTGATTCATACAAATTAAAATAATAGTAGAAACTCAAGCCTGGGAAACGAGACAACGACGCGGAGCAATTTGCACTAGTTGTGATTTTTTCTCCTACGTAAGTGGGCGGGCTTATTCCATCAATACCATTATTTCCATTACAAATATAATCTGTGGTAGTTATTTCAGACTCATTCAACACACCATTACGATCTGTATCCAGGCCCGACGATATACTCTTTCCTCCCGACACACAATTAACTCCAACAGGCTCGTCATTAATCGCAAGTAAGCTGTCATACCCGCTTTCACCATGACAAACAATTTTTTTAGTATCTATTTCTTCTAAACTTAGCACACCATCATCGTTTTCATCGATTCCAGACGCAATCTCAACCCCTCCAGCCTTACAGTTTTCTTCTCCTGCTTTTAAAAGAGCGGTGGAAACTAAAGTCGACGAGTAAATACTTGAATCATCTGTAATCTTGATCTCACTGCCTTTTCCGCACCCCATTACTCCAAAAATAATCCACAAACCGAAAAAACATATTGCTTTTTTAAAATTCACTGCTCACACCCTTTTAATATAATTTTTTGTAGCATTACTGTAGCACGAACATAGAAATCACAGCAATAGTACTAAAATACTAACAGGCGGCACTTTAATTCTGATTTTTATTTTGCTAACGCTTTGGGTATAAATTCTAAAAATCTAAAAAGAATCTGAAGGATTATGTAGCATACTATCATCCTTGCGAAAAATTTCATTCGGTGGAGATTGTAAATAGAAACCTTTTTCTTCGAGCGATGCGATGACTTCTTTTGCATCCGCTCTTGCTAATTTTTTCTCCGGCGTCAACTCTAACACCATGATATTTTTAAGTTGGCCCGTCATTTTTTTCAAGCCTTCATCAAGCTGCTCAATAATCACCTCTTCATCCTCTGCAAACGGAACGTATAAGTACATTTCTGATTTTTTGCTGCAACGAAAAATAATACACTTCATAAATCCACCTGTTTCATTTAAATCTATTTATTCATTATTGATTTGAGTTAATCACTTCCGATAAAGGGGGGGCACGAGAAACACTTCAGCCAAACCATAACGCGAAACCCTAAAATTCTACAAAGGATAATTATAACACAACGCCGTTGCTTAGAAGCGTAACGGAAAATCCAGATCGCTACGTTGCATGCGACTTAGCCCTATTATATCTGTCCCGCAAAAACATCAATGAACTCCGAGCAAATTCGACGTATAATCTCATTTAGGTATATTAGATTTTATAAGCCAGGAAACTTTCAGTGAACGACAAACAAGCCAACTTACTTAGCCAAGAATGGACGAGCCTACATCAAGAGCACGAACGCTATGATCGCTGTGCTTTATTTATCAAGCTTACGGCAGTATTAGCCCTCTTACTCTCACTCGGTCTATCAATGACTCTATGGCTAGGATTGATATTTATATTTGTATTGTGGCTACAAGAGGGCATTTGGCGAACAGTGCAAGCACGAACCAGCGCACGCTTATTAGTCGTCGAGCAACTCATTAAACAACAAACTGAGCAATCCGGCATGCAGTTTTATTCCAACTGGGAGACCTCCCGGCCTGGCACGATTGACCTGATCAAAGAATATATAAGTAATGCATTACGTCCCACGGTGGCTTATCCCTATGTGATTTTACTGGGGATTGTTATTGGAGTTTACGTGCATTAACAAGAGTCTATATCCATAACGCCACGGGTATATTAACGCCTTGACTCTCTCCCTACGGGAGGCTTCAAGATAAATGCCTCAATATTCAAAAGGAGCATTTTATGAAAAGCCTATTACCTGTCATTTGCTCGGAATCACTGCCTGCTTCCCGAGATTTTTATGTCTCACTGTTTGGACTGGTTCCCATCTTCGAGATCGATTGGTATATTCAACTGCAATCACCGAATGATAAAAATTTGCAAATTGCATTTGTAGAGCGTCAACATCCCAGTGTCCCTCGTCATTATCAAAAAATGGCCCAAGGCACTATAATCACTATTGAACTGGAAAATGTCGACGAGATGTATGCCAAGGCAAAAGATCTAGGCTTAAGCATAACGCTTGACCTACGAGACGAAGAATGGGGGCAACGACATTTTATGTCGGTAGACCCCAATGGATTGCTGGTGGATGTTGTACAAATGATTCAACCCTCACAATCTTTTTTGGAGCAGCACGGTTTAAGCTAAATAACAATCTAAAGTGAGAGCCAACGAATGTAATGAAGACACCTACACAAGCTATATTTGTTCTCATACTCATGGCTCTCATTCCACCATTTAGTGATTCAATATTGTCACTGATATTTATTCTCAAAACTTGTGAAAACTTACCACTTTTAGCATAAAATCTCCTGATAATTGAACGCGTCACCGACCTTAGTAATTGTTCGAAAATACAGGAGCACATGACTTGCTGACAAATAAAAATCTCATGCCTATTGGCAAGTTTTCAAAAAGCTGTCGCTTGAGCATAAAAGCGCTTCGTCATTATGATAGGGAAGGCTTACTCAAGCCTGCCGTCATTGATCCGCAGTCGAGTTATCGTTATTACTCCCATGAGCAAGCACCTAAGGCAATAATGATTGCAATGCTGAGATCTCTCGATATTTCTATCCCACAAATTCGGGTGATAATGGAAAGCGATAAAACTCAACTTCAAAACATTCTAAACGGTGAACAACAACGAATGGAAATGGAGTTAACACGGCGGAGACAAGCTTTAAACTCCATTCAACGCATTGCTCAGGCAGGAGAACTCAACCCATACAACATTACCATTCGTCACGAACCAGACTATACGATTTGCCAAAAATCCTGCCAAACAACGACAGAAAATATGATTAAGGATTCAACCCATTTAATCTACCTCTTGCTTGAGGAATTGGAAAAGGCAGAGCGAACTTATGAACATCCAGTGATGTGCATCAATGAAAACCCTGATAAAAATGAACAGATTTCCGTCCATGCTTGTGTTGGAATGCGTAAACCGTACCCGCAACTCAAAAAATCAAAAATCACTATCATTACCGGTGGCCCTACTGCATGGCTGCAACATCGTGGCTCCTACCAAGAACTCGGCATTGCCTACCATTCCCTTTTCGCCTGGACACAAGAACGCGGCCATGAGCAAAGAGCTGCCATGCGTGAAATTTATCTCAATGATCCCGCTGATACACCTGAGGAAGAATTGATAACGGAAGTTTTGTTACCGATCTGGGTAAATTAACGCGTTGTCTCTATAACAAGATGAATACATCTGCTATTATTTATGCCGTCGGCTAACAACACAATACTTAAACATTGATTCTAAGGAGAGAACAATGAGAAACTTATATTTAATACTCATCACCAGTTTAACTGCATTTTGTTTGCATAGCATTTCAGTCCATGCCAGTACTCGGTTTTTAGACATTCCGCCAACACCTTCTTTAAACGAGACCTACTTTACCATCAAACCTGATTTTAGGAAGTGTATTTCTCCCCTTTGTGGTGGCTGGTATGTTAAACCAGTTAATCGCAAAAAAACCCAGTGTCCTGATGGCAGCATTAAACGTGAATGCTATGTAGGCACCGATAAAATTAATATTCCAGGCTTATCCCGCAGTCAACTCGCAGAACTCCGCCAAGCGATGGGCGAATCAAAAACACTCCTTCGGGGCAACCTATCGAATAAAGTGGACTATGGGTTACTGGAAATTAACAGTGCGTGGATAAGTGCCTCAGATCAACCACCTAACGGTATCTTTATTAACATCACTGACAATGGAATACGCTGTGTCACGTTCCCCTGCCCCAGCTACGATGGGCATATTCTGAATCGATATACAGTAAAAAGTTTAGCCGCTTACAATCTGGACGAGGTTGCAGCAAGCGACGAGCAACTGTCGCGTGCTCAAAAAGCAGTTAACTCAGAAGAGGGACTACCGATGGCAGGTCGCTTTGTAGAAATTACAGGCCCAAGCGGTTCAGCGCAAGGTATTCTAGCAAGCCAGTTTTATTTGAAGCTTGAAAATATAGAACCCAAAATGTGTCTACCTACAGGATGCTCAGGTCAAATATGCGCTGACACTAATGTAATCACAACGTGTGAATGGCGTCCAGAATACGCTTGCTATCGCAATGCTCGCTGTTCAACACAAAATAATGGTGATTGTGGCTGGGTTATGGATGACGAACTCAAACGATGCTTAGCAAACTCGGCTATTAACCATCTTCTACAACCGAGTGCCATAAGACACTTGATAGAAAGATAAATTATACCCAAAGCGCGAACACCTAAGATGTTCGCGCAACTTTTTTAGAAAGGATGCGGCACTCGTTACTTAGGAATGGGCACGCAATAACCTCCCTTATTAGGACATATAAAGCAAAATACCTATCATACCCGCTAGCAAAACTACCAATTTAACAAAAGCGATGAGGGTTACTTCACCTTCCATGTTATGCGGCAAGGTCATGGACTGGCACCAACTATTTTTTTCTCCTGCATAGATACCTTTTTCTAACAGATAACCAACCTTTAGCTTTTCATCGATTAACTTATTGAGTTCTATTTTATTTTCAGCTTTTAATTCTATTCGATACTGCAATACATCACCTCATTAATAAAGATCCCCGAGGCAAGCCCTCTCGCTTAGGCTCGACTTTCGCTACGCGAAAGCGGGGTATTTTTATTTACATTCCCGAACCATATTACGCCGCAAGCGGCGGAAAATAAAACCCCAAGGGATTCAAGTGACTGGGTCAAAATGCATAAATTGGCGCTCGCAACTGTCGAAATACTTTACAGACAAGAAAACCCCCTACTTAAAAATCTCTGTAACTCACTAATAAATAAAAGAATATTAATTATGACTCGATTATTGCATGCCCTCTGATTGGAATAAAAACTGAGGTGCTTGGGTCAATAATAAGCCCATAAAAGTGTTAAAACTTAGATGAGGGACAAATAGATGAGAAAGTCGTTATGTAGCTTATTAACGGTAATAGGTTTAGCGTTTATCCTTCAATCCAATGTAATGGCGACTCCCATTTCGACTTATGAGGAAGTGTTTGACACAAACCTTAGAGTTAAAGAAGGGCAACGGGCTATTTACTACTTTGATTTGACGGGTATAGGCGGTAACTCTTTTGTGAAGGATGGAGGCACCCGAGTAAGCGATAAATTTTTACCCACAATCGACGAAACAAATTTTAATCCCTTGGATTTAGATGTTGTATCGGCGGTGTTAAGTTTTGAAATCGGGGGCATGGACGGCGGTAATTTCGCCCCGAGAGAGCGTATTAAGATTAGAGTTGCTGGCGAGAATGGTACGGGTGAAACCTTGATGAATGAAACTGTTTTTCTGGGAATAGACACATTTTCGTTTGATTTGACCGGTGATTGGCTGGACTGGCTGGATGACGGCAAACTCAAAACAGTTGCTATTGCAGTAGAGCGCGGAGGATTTAATAATGATTTTAAAATGCGCTCAGCTAGCTTGTATGTAGAAGCAGCGCAAATTCCTAATCCAGGAACACTGTTATTATTCGCACCTGCCCTTTTTGGCCTCATGTTGGCTGGACGAAAGAAATAGATCATGAGATCTAGGACAGGCTACAGAAAGCTGTAATACAAAAAAGATGGCTCTTTATAGAGCCATCTTTTTTTATGCGTAAAAACCATCCTCACCAAGCAGGTAAATCACTTCGAAAATCAGTCGATAACTCATAGCAAAACTATTTCTTTGGCATATAAATATCGGTACACGTTCCATCGGCAACTTCAGCAGCGAAGTTAATGGTTTCAGACAGAGTTGGATGAGGATGTATAGTCAAAGCAAGGTCATGTATATCGGCCCCCATTTCTAAGGCCAGTACAGTTTCGGCGATGAGTTCTCCGGCATTACTTCCAACAATACCGGCCCCGATGATTCGATGCTCTTCGTTGAATAATAATTTGGTAACACCTTCATCCCTACCGATGGATAATGAACGTCCGCTAGCAGCCCATGGGAACACCCCTTTTTCGTAGACAATGCCTTCGGCTTTACATTCTTCTTCCGTTTTACCCATCCACGCGATTTCAGGATCAGTGTAAGCCACAGAAGGAATGGTTTGTGCGTCGAAATATGATTTCATACCGGCAATAACTTCAGCTGCTACCTTGCCCTCATGCGTGGCTTTGTGCGCGAGCATGGGCTGGCCTACAATATCACCGATCGCAAAAATATGATTTACATTGGTTCGCATTTGTTGATCAACATTGATAAACCCACGTTCATCAACCGCGACCCCTGCTTTGTCGGCATCAATCAACAAACCATTAGGACTACGGCCTATGGAAACCAAGACTCGATCAAAGATATCGGATTCAGGGGCTTTTTTGCCTTCAAACTTGCAAATTAATCCCGCATCGCTGGGTTCAATCGAGGTCACTTTGGTAGCGAGATATATATTCTCGTAACGTTTTTTAATTCGACGCTGCAAGGGTTTAACAATATCGCGATCGGCACCCGGTATTAGTCCAGGCGACATTTCTACGATGGTAATGTCTGAACCTAGGGCATCATAAACCGTTGCCATTTCAAGACCGATGATTCCGCCACCGACGACGAGTAAACGTTTTGGAACCTCTTGAATTTCTAAGGCATCGGTTGAGTCCATCACTCGTGGATCATGCCAAGGAATAAAGGGAAGTTTTGTTACACGCGAGCCTGCCGCAATAATACAGTTTTCAAAACCAATATTGGTTTTTGTGCCATCATTGGCAATAACTTCTAGGGTATTTTCGGAAGTAAACTTTCCATAGCCATGCACGATTTCTACTTTACGTTGTTTAGCGAGTTGTTTTAGTCCACCGGTTAATCGACTAACAACCTTGTTTTTATGCCCACGTAGTTTTTCGATTTCGATGTTTGGTTTATTAAACACGACACCAATGTCTGCAAATTCTTCCGCTTCGTTAATCACTTGCGCGGTATGTAATAAGGCTTTGGAAGGAATACAACCCACGTTCAAGCAAACGCCGCCGATGCTTTCATAGCGTTCAATAAGAATCACTTTTTTACCGAGATCCGCTGCACGAAATGCAGCGGTATATCCACCGGGGCCAGAACCTAATACAACAACCTCTGCTTGTTTATCTACATTGCCACTAAAACTGACCGCAGGTGGCGCAGCAACACTTTCAACAACTGGCGATGTTTCGTTTGTAGTAGCTGAAAGTTTGCTTTTGCTAGCCGCTGGAGTATCACTGGCTGCAACTTTAATTATCGCGCTTCCTTCAGCCACCTTATCACCAATAGAAACCAGAATTTCCTTTACTGTTCCTGCAAACGGCGCAGGAATCTCCATTGATGCTTTGTCAGATTCAACCGAAATTAATGAATCTTCTGCGTTAATGTTATCCCCAGGATTTACCAGTATTTCGATAACTTCTACTTCTGTAAAATCACCGATGTCTGGAATTTTTATTTCAACCGCATTGCTCATAATGAGATTCCTTTATCTTAAAGCAGCAAACGTCTTGTATCAGATAAAACTCGACTTAAAAAAGAAGTAAAGCGTGCACCATCCGCACCATCAATAACTCGATGATCATAGGATAATGATAACGGCAAGACCAGTCTTGGTATAAATTCTTTACCATTCCAAACAGGTTGCATTTTTGAGCGCGATACACCAAGAATAGCCACATCAGGAGCGTTCACAATCGGGGTAAATTTCGTTCCGCCAATTCCACCCAAACTAGAAATAGTAAAACATCCGCCTTGCATATCCGCAGGCTTTAATTTTTTATCTCTGGCCTTAGCACTAATTTCCATGAGTTCTTGCGCTAATTCAACCAATGACTTTCGGTCAACTTCTTTAACCACAGGCACAACCAAACCATCCGGAGTATCTACTGCAATACCTACATTAAAATACTTTTTATAAATGAGGTTGTCGCCGGTTGCATCTAAAGATGCATTAAAACGCGGGTACTGTTTCATAGCGGATACGACAGCTTTTAACAAAAAGACTAACATCGTTAACTTAACGCCCTTATCTTTGTATTCCTGCACCATCGATTTTCTAAAATCTTCAAGGTCGGTGATATCAGCTTCATCAAATTGAGTGACATGCGGAATGGTCACCCAATTGCGATGTAAAAACTTGCCGGTTAATTTGTTAATTTTAGTTAAAGGCTTACTCTCTATACTTCCCCATTGGCTAAAATCTATTTCCGGCATGGGTTCAACACCTAGTCCAGAACCACCGCCTTGGGATAAAGCACGTTTGATATAATGTTGTACGTCTTCACGAGTAATCCGTTTTTTACGCCCACTGCCTTCTACTTGGCCAAGATCAACACCTAGCTCGCGTGCAAACTTTCTAACACTTGGGGTTGCATAAGCTTTAGAGGTTTTCCCTCCGTCTATACTTGCGGTCGGAGATGGCTTACTCGGAGCAGGAACCGGGGTTGAAATGGGCGCGAGTGCAGCACTAGGCGCGGATTTTTCAGTAACCACTTTAGGTTCTGATTCACCCGACGGGTCAAGTATTAAAATCAAACTCCCTTGTGAAACTGTATCACCGAGTTTAACTTTTAATTCTTTAACCGTACCTGCTTCAGGCGCTGGAATTTCCATTGCGGCTTTATCTGACTCAACAGAAATAAGAGAGTCTTCAGCCTGTATTGAATCACCGACTGCCACTAAAACTTCGATCACTTCAACACTGTCAAAATCACCAATATCTGGAACTATAATTTCTTTTGTCATTTCAACTTCCCTCCCCTTACACAAACAATGGGTTTGGTTTTTCGGGATCAATATCGTATTTTTTAATGGCTTCCGCCACTTTGCCTGCGGGCAGCTGACCTTCGTCCGCTAACGCTTTAAGTGCTGTGATCACAACATGATAGCGATTTACTTCGAAATGTTTTCGTAGTTGCGCTCGGGTATCACTGCGACCAAATCCATCAGTACCCAATACTTCATAACGACCTGGCATCCATTTTCTCACTTGCTCCGCATAATTGCGGATATAATCCGTCGCTGCGATAATCGGCCCTCGGCGTCCTTTCATGCATTGCTCGACATAAGACACTTTAGAGTCTTCAAGTGGATGTAAACGATTCCAGCGATCAACATCTTGTGCTTCACGAGTTAATTCATTAAAACTGGTTGCACTCCAGATATCCGCATCCACAGCCCAATCATGTTCTAACAGCTCTGCGGCAGCAATCACTTCGCGCAAAATAGTACCTGACCCCATAAGCTGTACTTTACGCTTTTTCTTACCCCCTGAGCGATACAAATAGAGTCCCTTAACAATACCCTGCTCTGCGCCTTTTGGCATGGCAGGCTGGGTATAATTTTCATTCATAGTAGTCACGTAATAAAACACATTTTCTTGTTCGGAATACATGCGACGCAAGCCATCTTGCACAATGACAGCTAACTCATAATTAAACGTGGGATCATAACTCACACAATTTGGAATAGTGCCTGCCATCACCAAGCCATGTCCGTCTTGATGCTGCAAACCTTCTCCCGCTAATGTCGTACGTCCGGCGGTTGCACCGATTAAAAAGCCACGGGCTTGCATATCACCCGCTGCCCAGGCTAAATCTCCAATACGCTGAAAACCAAACATTGAATAATAAATATAGAAGGGGATGGTATTTACGGCATGCGAGCTATACGAGGTTGCCGCTGCAATCCAAGAAGACATAGAACCCGCTTCGTTAATCCCTTCTTCAAGGATTTGTCCGCTTTTATCTTCTTTATAAAACATAATTTCGTCTTTATCTTGCGGCGTATAAAGCTGACCCACCGAAGAATAAATGCCAAGCTGACGAAACATACCTTCCATACCAAAGGTACGCGCTTCATCAGGCACGATAGGAACAACATGCTTTCCGACCTTCTTATCGCGACAGAGCAAGGTTAGCAAACGAACATAACCCATGGTCGTTGACATTTCTTTTTCACCACTGCCTTTTAATAAGGTATCGAAAGCAGATAACTCAGGGATCTCTAAAGGTGCTGCCACTTGATTACGTGATGGCAGATACCCCCCCAGTTCTTTGCGCCTAGCATGTAGGTATTTCATCTCCGCAGAATCATTTGCGGGTTTGTAATATTTTGCCGCAGCGGCATCTTTATCATTTAACGGTATATTAAAACGATCACGCACATAAATCATTTCATCACCCCCCAGTTTTTTCTGCGAGTGGGTTCTATTCTGCGCTTCACCGGCTGCACCCATGCCATAACCTTTTACAGTCTGTGCGAGAATAACCGTAGGTTGACCGGTATGTTGTGATGCCGCTTGATAAGCCGCATAAACTTTATGTGGATCATGTCCGCCACGATTCAAACGCCAGATATCATCGTCCGACATTTTGGCCACCATGGCTTTAAGCTCTGGATATTTGCCAAAAAAATGCTCACGTACATAAGCACCGTCTTTCGACTTATAGTTCTGTAAGTCGCCATCGACTACTTCCATCATCCGTTGCTGTAATAGGCCATCTTTATCCATAGCTAATAATGGATCCCAATACGACCCCCAGAGCACCTTAATGACATTCCAACCGGCGCCACGAAAACTCGCTTCTAATTCTTGAACAATCTTGCCGTTGCCACGTACCGGACCATCCAAACGTTGTAGATTACAGTTCACCACCCAGCATAGGTTATCGAGTTTTTCCCGCCCACCCAGTGAAATCGCACCGAGTGATTCTGGTTCATCCGTTTCGCCATCGCCGAGGAAAGCCCAAACTTTACGATTTTTAGTATCCGCCAAACCGCGATCTTGCAGATACTTCATAAATCGCGCTTGGTAAATCGACATGATCGGGCCAAGACCCATAGATACTGTTGGGAATTGCCAAAAATCAGGCATTAACCACGGATGAGGGTATGAAGACAGTCCATCGCCATCGACCTCTTGGCGAAATTTATCCAGCTGTGCTTCACTCAAACGCCCTTCCAGAAAAGCACGTGCATAAGTCCCTGGGGATGCATGTCCTTGGGAATAAATGAGGTCGCCACCATGCTCGTGTGAAGGCGCACGCCAGAAGTGCGTAAAACCGATATCATAGAGAACGGCTGCAGAGGCAAACGTTGCGATATGTCCACCAAGTTCAGAAGCTTTGCGGTTCGCTTTAACAACCATTGCCATTGCATTCCAGCGAATATAAGAACGTATGCGATCCTCCATTGCCTGATCACCGGGAATCGCTGCCTCCATATGTGGCGGAATGGTGTTGACGTAAGCTGTATTGGCGGAATAAGGAAGATTAGCCCCTGAGCGCCGCGCTTTGTCTATCATTTGCTCTAATAAGTAATGCGCGCGTTCTACGCCTTCGTGTTCGATAACAGACTCAAGCGCATCTATCCATTCTTGAGTTTCAATGGTGTCGATATCGGGTAATTGCTGTGTTTGCGACATGGTGGTTACAACCTCATTCTGGTTCTAATGATGATCCTAAGGAGCCGGTCATACGGTGTAGGAGGTGTATAATGAAATTTTCACGCATAAAGGTCAATGTTTACCCCCTTTTTTTAACTGCTTAATTATTATTTATATAAATATCAATCACTAAGAAAACAAGAATACTTTCACAAAAATAAGTCTGGGTTTGATGAAACTCGCAAAACCGTTTTTTTATGCACTATTTCAGCTAAGATGGAAGAATTATCGAACAAAACGGCCAAAAACATTAACAAAACCCTTTACATTCTAATCGCTAGCATTTTATATATTTATTATTCAATAGGTTATGAAGAGAGTTTGGTATTTAAACATTTTTAAACTTAGCAACTGTAAGCGTAACTACTCAGTTACGTGCTATGATCTAAAAAATTCACCTGCTGACTGAGCCGCTCAAATCGTGAGTTCAGTCAGCGCTTAATCCTACTATTAATTCAACCGAGTAACGATTAGCTTGCAAGAAATCATATTAACCAAACCAGACGACTGGCATCTACACCTGCGAGACGGTGCAATATTAAATGATGTGGTAAATTTTAGCGCTCGACAATTTAATCGGGCTATCATCATGCCCAATTTAAGTCCACCGGTAACAAGTATAGAAATGGCCACTTCGTATCGAGATAGAATCGTACAAGCAAAAGACCCTGCACTGTCGTTTACCCCCTTATTGACACTTTATTTAACCGATAACACCTCGGTGCAAACGATAAAAGATGCCGCTGAGCATCCTGATATTTACGCCTGTAAACTATATCCTTCTGGCGCAACGACAAACTCTGACTTGGGGGTCAGCAACATCGAAAAAATATATCCCACCCTTGAGGCCATGCAGGAATTCAATCTGCCGCTGCTAATACATGGCGAAGTCACTTCACCTGAAGTCGATGTATTCGATAGAGAAGCCCGCTTTATCGAAAAGACCCTAGGCCCAATGACTGAAAAGTTTCCTGCCTTAAAAATTGTTTTTGAACATATTACCACCCAGCAAGGAACCGAATTTGTATTAGAAACCAATACGAATATTGCGGCGACAATTACCCCTCAGCATTTATTACTTAACCGTAATGCGCTATTTACCGGAGGCATTCGCCCTCATCATTATTGCCTACCTGTACTCAAACGAGAGTCTCATCGAACGGCACTCGTCAAAGCCGCTACTAGTGGCAATGCAAAATTTTTCCTCGGTACCGATAGCGCACCACACGCGCAATCAAAAAAAGAGAACGCCTGTGGTTGTGCTGGAATTTTTAGTGCACATGCCGCCATAGAACTCTATACCGAAATTTTTGAACAGGCCGGGGCGCTCGATAAACTAGAAGGTTTTGCTGCATTTTTTGGGGCCGACTTCTATGGGCTTCCACGCAATACGCAAAAGATTAAGCTACGCAAGGAAACATGGAAAGTTCCCGAATCTTACCCTTTTGAAAATGAATCTGTGATACCCTTCCGCGCAGGTGAACCTATTCATTGGAAACTTCTCGCTGCATGATGAACAACGCATCCACCCAAAAAATGGCGACTCGCTTCAGAGGTTATCTGCCGGTTGTTGTCGATGTAGAAACCGCGGGCTTTGATCACAAAAAAGACGCATTACTCGAAGTCGCTGCCGTGTTGCTCAAAATGGATTCTGACGGCTATATACACATAGATAGAACAGTACACCATCATATTGAACCCTTTCCGGGTGCCAATCTTGACCCCAAAGCCCTGGAATTTAATGGCATCGACCCCTATCATCCATTCCGACTCGCGATATCCGAACAAGAAGGTTTAGCGAATATTTTCAAACCTATTCGCCAAGCCATTAAAGAAGCAAGTTGTACACGCGCAATCTTGGTTGGCCATAACGCCGTTTTTGACTTAGGTTTTATGAATGCTGCAGTGGAAAGAACCGGGATTAAACGCAACCCCTTTCATCCCTTCAGCACGCTAGATACTGTTACCCTGGGCGCTCTTGCTTATGGCCAAACCGTGCTCGCCCGAATGGCAAAAGAAGCTAAAATCGTTTGGGATAGCGATAGCGCACATTCGGCTAAATACGACGCAGAAAAAACCGCAGAACTCTTTTGCACTATCGTAAATCAATGGCGTGACTTTATACAGACGCGGTAGTTGAATCTATATTAATCCTGAATTAATCCTAAAAAAATTGACCTGGCTCCAATTCTGGCCCGGCCCAAAGCTCAGGAAAACCGCCTTTCAATAAACAAGTATTGCAATATTTTGTCGCGTCAAAACACAAAATATACACAAAAACCTAGCAATATAGTCTTTTATTTTTTTTTTGAGACATTGAGATAAATGTGGTATGTATACAACATTATACCTGTGGCGTTATAGATATGACTGTAAAGAATAAGCTTAACGTTAACATTCAATAACAGAATTTTCGACACCGTTATAGAATGACTATCAAATGGAATTGCATTACATGAAAACTACAGAGAAAAAAAATCGCATTGAAGAATCTCTAAGCAATATTGCTCAATATGTTAATTCTAAAAAAAAGTCATTGGCAAAGAATCGCTTCACTAAAAAAAACAAAACCATATTCATTTTCATAACCTCTTTTGTATTCATTGGAATAATGCTAACACTCGATGCAGATATTGAGACAGCAGTAAAACCAGAATTTTCTAATCTTGACTCAGTATCTACAGAGTATTTTTCAACTGAGCCGAATCTTGTCATCGCTAAATCAGCTGATATGGAAAATGATATCAGCAAAATATTTCAAACCGAGCTTACTGACAAGCCTTTACCCGTATTCGATGATAGCGCCACATATGCTTTGCCTCTAGCGCTACCAGTAAATCAAGCTAATAACAAAGTACAACATGCGTTTGAAAGCCAGGCAATAAACTCAAAATCTACTCAAGCTATCAATTCGAAAATCATCCAGAACATTCCGAACACTTTGGCATCGGCAAAAAAGTCTAGCCATAAAACAGTGGAACTAAAATCTCCACCTCAAAAGCCCATTAGTTTTGCCGCAATGGAGAAAATACTGAACAAAATTCACCCAAGCGACATTGCATCCACAGTCACTAAATTTACTTCAGCCTACAAAGCAGCAAACCTAGATAATATTGCCGGTATTTTGAATGAAAAAATAAAAACGGAATACAGCTCGTCAAAAACATTGATTCTTCAAGAATATAACAAACTGTTTAATATTACGGATAAGAGAGATATTAGCTTTTCTAATATTAGCTGGGATAGAAAAAATGATACGGCCATTGGTACAGGTAGATTCGAAATCTCTCTTATGGAAAAAGGCCGGTTTAAGGAAAAAACGATGATGGGTGATATTACACTGCATATGACAAAAAACTATCCGGATGTTTCAATTACCGAGATCTATTATACTTATGACAACTAAGTTATTTCCTAGGATGAAATTATATCCATTTTATAGCGCGTTACTTGCGTTTTTTTTGCTGATGCATTCTGCGCAAGCAGCCATTCCTGGACTGCCTGATAAAACCATTCGTTATGGATTATCCATGGGCGCATTACACATGGCTGTGGATAACCCGGAAGGCCTTAACCCAGATCCACAGTCTGTTATTCCCGTAAATTTTATCATGACCGATTGGCTGCCCAACGGAAAACGCTATTGGCTAGATTTGCTCTTTACTGAGGCGGCTTACGCAGCCTCTGCAAACCAAATGGGACAGAATGTGCGCTATACATCATTGCGTACTTTGCTGCAAAAAGATTTAAAATTGACAAATACTATCAGACCGTGGATAGGTATGGGACTCGAATTTAGTTATACCACCTATGGAACAAGGTATACCAAAGCCAGCGATGGTTTTTTATTGGAAAAATTTGATGATCGTTCTGAATTCAATATGGGTATAGTATTTAATTTAACAACGGACTGGGAGTTAAAAAACAATTGGTTTTTGGGGATGAAATTAGAGCAATTATTTAATCTTGAAAATAATATAAATGCGCGTGGCGCAGCGGCTTATTTGTTATATGTTTTATAGCAATTAAGTCGCTGACCATTCAGCGCAAAACTTAAGCTCTCTTTTTGTGTTATTAATTATATATAAATCATAATAAACAACTCATGCCTAGACTATTAGCACACTCTATTATTTCTATTCTGCCTTTAACGTTAATTTTTCTCTCCTCCTGTGGATTAGGAATTAATTCCGTTGATTTTCCAGCAGACAGACCTAGCTCAGCTATTTCGGGTTTTGCTGCAGGTGGATTTTTAAAAAATTCTAACATTCAGGTATATGCCTTAGACAAAACATCAAACGAGTACCTAGGTTCTGGAGTTGTCAATGAACAAGGGGAAATTGTAATTGAATTAACCGCACAGAGTCAGTTCATTTTGATTCAAGCAAGTGGCGGCAGTTATATTGAACCGTCTAGTGGTAAAGAAATAGCATTATCTGAAAGTGATGTAATAACCACTGTGGCTAAATATCAATCCAATGAACCATTGCGGGTTGAGTTGACTCCGTTTACCCATTTAGCTACAAGCCTGATTCGTTATCGTTTATTGCAAGGAATACCTATTGAAACAGCACAGCAAAATGTGACCGAATTGTTTACCCATTGGTTAGGGTTTGATGTATTTCAAGATTCAGCGCAGCCTTTTATTCAGGATACTGGCGCAAATATGGATGAGCAAAACCCTGCCACGGTTTCCGCGAATCTAAACTACCGACTCTATCTTTATGCCTTCTCCGAATTGAGTGCCTGGTTTGCACGAAAAAATGGTCACGATAATCCAGAGGTGTATAACTCTTTATCAATGCTCGATGTAATGAACCAAGATATATTCGCTGATGGATTACTCAATGGTTTTGGCTTAAGTGATGAAAATGAAGCAATGCCTCTAGCGCTTGGACAAATACTCCTTACACCGGATATTTACCGTATGGGCTTTGCACAACAACTCGTTATTGCTATGGATAATCAAACTGAGTTCGCTGGGGTTGAAGTTCAGCCCATTATTGAGGTCGCCAAAGAGTTAGCGCTTAAACCCATACCACTGCTAACCGATGAAGAAGCTAAAACTAATTTGATCGAATTCTCTCCGCAATTCAAACACCGTTTTGAACAAGCGAGTGATAGAGATGAAATTTTCAACATCGTAGTTGATGTTGAAGCCGCGTCAATCATTGAGAACATATTTTTCAGCGTGGATGGAAATGATATACCAGGGAATAATTCATTCATATTTGATCCATCTCCCTATGAATCAAACGAAATTTCGCTGATTATCAATGTCGTGGATATTTTTGGAAACCAAAGCCAGCAACAGATTTTAGTCGATTTTGAAAAAATTCTAACCCGTTTTAACAACACCTATCTAGAGATAACGTCGCCCGTCATTAGCAACCAAACAGACTATCAAATAGCAGGTGTGTTTTACGGCCAAAATGTCACATCTATCAGCATTGATGGAATAAAAATGACAATAGATACCGATAAGGTCGATGCTGGAAATTGGCATGGTTTGCTGTCTTTAGCGGTCGGTCGTAATGTTTTGAATATTACATTCACTTATGCAGATGAATTTCAGGAATACTTAACGACCGAAATTATTGTCGATCAAATCCCTCCGATCGTGCTGACCGATAATCCGCATGGCGAGGCTAAGTTTAGTCAAGTTGATATCAAACCACTTGAAGATGTTAATGAAAATGCAATTATTATCTCGAGTGATAAACTCGATCTTGATGGTATTTTAATTGATAGAGCATCCTTAAACGAAAACACCATACCGTATTTTGCATTTACTTTAAGTGATGAGGGTGATTTTCGAGATACCCCAAATGCAGCCTATGAAGTTCAATATAACTACTTTAAGGGCGATCAACAACAAGGCGAAGGAAGAGCTTTGTTATCACTTGATGGTGAATATATTATCCCTTTGGTTGCAGAAACACTGCATCCAGAATGGTATAAAACAAACCGTGATCAATTACACATGATTAGCGTAGAGGTAAAAGACGAAGCTGGAAATTTAGCACTAAAAGACTTTACTTTTAAAGCAGACATCCGTGTACCTACCATCAATTTAGACTACACTCTTGATTCAGCGATGAATATTTTTGACACCACAGAATTTGAAAACCGTGATCTTTTGCATAATGTTGAAATTGAAAATATGAAATATTCGTTGATTAATAATACCGATAGTCAATTACATATACAGCTCGAAGATGCGAATGAACACAGCGTAACGCAAGTCGTTGACAAAATGATTCGTGAAAATTTTAATAACAAAAACACCATTACCGAATGGCGGATCAAAGACAGCTTTAGTACTGTATCAATATTGGGTGAATGTCCTACAAAAACCGCAGAGAATTATTTGGAAGTTTTCAGTATCTGGAAATACGTCGGCCCAGATGAGCAAGATTGGGTCGAAAAATCAGTACCTAGTATTATTTCCGAACAAACTAAAGTTGGTTTTGATGGGCTCATGAGTGGCACGGAGACCTCGTGGCAAGATGCGTCCGTCGACTTCGATCCACTACATCGATTATATGTGAAACAAAGGCTTGATGACGATGGAAAGGTCATCGAGCAGCTTCAATATGAATATGATTTTTTAAAAACTTTGGGCCACCAAAATTTTCCATCGTATATCAAGTCTTGGCAGTCCTATAAAATCAATCCCGTCGATGGAAGTATTTTTGACCCAGCAGTGTGCGTGCAAACCGATTTTGCAGACTTTCAGCAAAGACAACGGTTTGAATATTCCCCGGTGAATGGTTATCCAAAAAATACATCTTCCACCGCTGAATATACGACAAATTTCTACACATCAAGTTTTAGTATTTTAGACCATGATAGTAATACAAATATTGAACAAAAAAATGGTTGGTATTCAATACCGGTTGGACACCGCGTTACGATATCAAAAAAAGTAACAACGCCATTGCTTAACGTTTATGACGATATCGAAGTATTAGAAGTAGAAGCGGATTTTTCGAGCTATGTAGAAAAAAAACATGATCAAAGCATTCGCTGGCAAATAGGCTCCGCCCTCACAATGACAACAGCTGTCAATGCAGGACTGGAAAACATTGGATTGATGTCTGAACATGTTCAGTCTATCGATGACGGTAATGTGATTTACGAGATATCCCGTGACGATTAAGTCTTCACCCGCAAAGCGCTGAGATTCGGAAGCAAAAACCATGAATTTAATTCCTATTATTCAACAACTTGTAACCACACCCTTCTTTTTAACCGATTAATTCAGGTTGGCCAGATAACGAATGGATGTGCCCTTGTCGGTCTTGCTGAGCAATTATCAACCTAATGTAACTGTTTCAGACTCATTTCATATTGGAAAAGACTCACCATTTCTCTTCGATCAAAACAGATGTATACTACTGCAGCTCTTTTTTGTGGATCAATCTGAACACCGGAATTCGTGAGATGAAAGCTTT
>JALUUH010000201.1 GCA_027021445.1 Gammaproteobacteria bacterium | reverse complement strand
CTGCCGTATTCATGACCTCCGTGACCCGAGAAGTGGAAAACATCGTGGTCGCTGGCTGCGAGGGTATTTGCTATGGTGTCGTCATCAACTATTCCGGTCTCGAGGGTTCCATCATAGCTTCTTGCACCGAGCTTGCTCGCAACATAGCTGGCCTCATCGTCCGAGTAGTAGAGGTCCGAGGCGCACCACCAGGAATAATCAGTGAGACCTACTGAATAGTAGTCCTTTGACGCCGAAACGGTAGCCATGCTAAAAGTAGCCAGAACGGCAATAAAAACAAAAAATGGCCTGACACTCACCTGATCACCCCCTTGCGTTTGTTTCATTCATAATTTTGAGATATTATCAAAACTAATGGTATAAAAATCCTGCGAAAGTGTTCACTAAATGGTGAACGCTTCCGTAAGGTTTAAATATTTGAGAAAGTAGGTGAAATATAAAAATAATTTTATCAAATTAATCACAAAAACTCACAAAAGTCAAACATCGTAATCATAAAAAACTGTCGTGCTTTTTACAACAGTGCCGTTTATAATGGAGCCACGATACAACGTCTTCTCTTTTCTTTTTACTGGCAGGTAGCTGTCTTTTAATATCCATTCAGTTCTCTTCGTGATAACTGTTAAATTTTGCTCCTTTATTATCCTAATGATGGTCAAGTTAAGCATCCACGCCTCCCTGCCATCTATTTTAACCGGCGACATGCCTCCTAACTCTATCGAATCGTTTTCTTTTATGCCTAATATACGTTCCCTTTTGTTGAGCCACCATTCTCCTATATTCTCGTATTTGATGGATTTGTTTTCTCCACCTGGGGTTAGGATTGTAATGTACTCCTCCTCGCCAATATAAACTGTTCTAATCAAAGACGGAGCCTCACTGCTGTTTGTTTGAACGACTTGGGTAGCGGTGCGGTTGTTGAAATTAACATAACCATGCGCCTTTGCATATTCAATTCCGCCATCGAGGCGGTGCACCTCGCCTGTGGCATTGTACTTATATGCCTTTATCGAATCCAGCGATGCTTTCATAGAATCCCATACTTCCTGGGGACTCGGAGAGGTACTCTCAGTAGCAATGCATCCAGCAGCCAGTATCCCAAGGAAAATGATAAATATTTTTGCTCTCACTTTCTCGCCTCTTTTTCACGTTTTGTTACAATAATTTCCTTTGAGTTATTGGAATTAATTATTATCCTCATTAAATTTTTGGTAGAGTGATTTT
>JALUUH010000200.1 GCA_027021445.1 Gammaproteobacteria bacterium | reverse complement strand
CAAAAAACACAAAGTACATACTTAGACTTCCAGCATCATTACCACCTAAGGTAACCGTTCCCGCAGAAAACGTACGTTTATACACACTAAAATCACTATCGGATGTAGTTATCACATCTCCCGTAGCCTGCCAGCTTTGCAACCAAGTCGGTATAGTACTAACGCGCTGATCATAGGCTAGATAGATAACCGCATTAATATCAATCTCAAAAGACAAAAAACTCTCTAAGACAGAAGACTTATCATCATTGGCGGTGCTAATAAAGGGATTGCCTTCGTACAATGCAGGTACGCTGACGAATGTAAAATTTCGATCAACATAAACATCCGCTCCTTGCTCCAACGAACTCAATACATACGACGCTCTGGATATGTTTGTAACTTCCACACTGCTCGGGCCGGGATCTGTACCGGGATTTGTACCGGGATCTGTACCAGGATCTGTACCAGGATCTGTACCGGGATCTGTACCGGGATCTGTACCGGGATCTGTACCGGGATCTGTACCGGGATCTGTACCGGGATTTGTACCGGGATTTGTACCGGGATTTGTACCGGGATTTGTACCGGGATTTGTACCGGGATTTGTACCGGGATTTGTACCGGGATTTGTACCGGGATTTGTACCGGGATCTGTACCGGGATTTGTACCGGGATTTGTACCGGGATTTGTACCGGGATTTGTACCTAGGTCTGGCGCAAAGCCCTTCGTCACTTGATAAATCGCATTATTAATCAAGGCATATTCGTTGCCGCCAAACCTATCTACTTCGAGCAAAGCAGCATCCACAATTGCATCAGCATTATCAGAGAGCAATACACCCGCATTTCCAGTCCTAGTACCGGGAGCAATATCCTTAACTTCTTTTATGACGCCTAATAACTTTTGACTCTTGGTGGCGTTATATAATGCATACAACGTCATTACAGCGTGCGCAATTTCACCCTCAGAAATCAACACATTTGAGGTAGTGTGCACAGCAGTCGATCCTGGAAAAGTTAAGGCTATCCCTGCATCCATTAGATTCTGGGCAGGAGAACCATTCACCCGTAAAGTGTTCGTCAATGACTCTAATAATACCTTAGCACTCACAACGGAAAACGTTGCGGATATGAGCGGACTCACCCGCGAAGAGTTTTTTCCTTTGGCTCTTCCATCGGCAATACCATCCGTTAAATCATGCGCCATACTCTCTAAGACTTCTTCCGCCGAGTATTCAATACCTCTAACCGCCAATTTAGCTAAAGTTCTCCTCACCGCCTCCCCAAACGCTTCTGAAGACTTTACAATCGCAGCAACATTGCTCCCATCAACCCGAGTACTCATAGCATTAGGAACTAACTGAGGGTCTAAACCAAATTGGAAATTGGCCATTACATAACGAAGAGCCACATCCAAATTAGCAACCGAAAAACCACCTTCCATATTGGTGGCAGTCTTCACCATTAACGTTGTAAATGGATTTAAATTTGCCACTGCAGTATTTTCAGTAGTGATAGCTGAAGCAAAATTAAACGTCGGTAAAGCGGAACTTACTACATCAGTTCCTCCTTCACTTTTTATCAATGCAGGCAAATCTTTAGGCGTTAAAAACGATAGCTCGTAATTTGCTGAACTATCGCTGGTCGTGTGACCAAGTAACTCGCCACTGAGTGAGGTTGCAGTAATAGTAGCATTTATCACAGGGCCATCGCCGACACTGCCCGAAATCGTCATTCTTTGGGCAATCTCAAAACCTTCTTCAGAAACCGTGATCTCACAGGCCGACACCAATAATGCCAAAAAGCTAACTAAAACAAAATTCTTCATATTCTTAATATTCATACAAAACCTTATCGGCAACGTCCTAAGGAGCACTGAGACGAATCACCGAGATTCAAAATGTAATCGACCATATGGATAGAGCTGAGAAAGTGAATAAGGGGATTTAAAATTTCTTCCAGCTACCTATAGACACCTAAATCCATAAAAATTCCTCCATCAAACTGAGGACAAGTAAAAGCAATAACGGCATCTTACTACTCAAATATTGAGCCAAAAGCAAATCACCAAGCAACTCAATGGGTTATATAAGCGATTATAATTATTCATAAAATATGCGCTTTACGCTGTTGGGGAGAGCCGACAACTAAAAGAAAAAACCGATCAATAATTGCACGATTTTTCAAATTTCAGAACAAAATTTTTTATATCACACAATACAAATTTTTACTTTACTTTACTTTTGCAGCAATCCTGCACTATCATTGTACTATTAAGTACAACCAATTAGTACAATATTAACCTGAATTAAGAAATGAATGCAAAATTACCACAAAAAAACACAGAGGATTTAACTGCTCACATATTGAACATTGCGGCTATTCACTTTTCGGAAAAGGGCTTTTCCGGTGCAAGAGTTGATGAGATAGCCAAGGAAGCCGGGGTCAATAAATCAAGCATGTATTATCGAGTTGGTGATAAAAAAGCCCTTTATCACTCGGTAATCTTTAACATGATTACCCAAATGGTAGATACGGCAGCAACCCGAATTAATCATGCAAACTCTCCCGCAGACAAGCTCAAAGCCTATATTCATACCTTAGCCGATTTAATCTTAGGCCAGCCTCATTTTGCGCCATTAATGTTACGTGAAATTGCTTCGGGCGGAACAAACATGTCAACTGATACGTTAAAAGCGATGAACCAAATGAAGGGTTTAGCAAAAACCATTCTCGAAGAAGGTCATGAAGCTGGTATTTTCAGAGAAAGCAATTATGCCCTAGTTCACATTATTATCGTCTCTACATTCAATCTTATTGCTGCGGGCACTCCAATACGAGAACGATTATCAGCCTTAACAGATACCGAAACGTGTCTCAGCGAAAACCCTGAACTACCTTATGAAAAACTGGTAAACGATATGACTAATTTCGTTTTTTGTGCGCTAAAAACCAATAAATAATCCAGGTTTAAATAATGAAAAAAAAAATCATTTGCTCTCTTATGGCTGCAGCTTTTTTTTATTACTCTAGCAACTCTTGCGCACAAACCATGAGTATAGAGCAAGTTTTGCAACGCGCGGTTGATAATAATATTTTATTAAAAATTGCTGAATTAAAAACGGAACGGGCCAGCCATGAAAAAGCGAAAGCGGAAAGCATATTAGGTTGGGAAATAAGCAATCAAACCAATTTCAAACGTGATGTCGGTTTTACCGGAACACCTTCAGATATATTTCGCTCAATAACCAGTATGAACCGAATGTTATCCAGTGGTGACTCTGTCGGCAGCTCGGCAAATTATTCATTAGAAAATTCTGAATTTGTTTTCAGTCCAGTTTTCCCGAATCCAGCCCACCGCCTTAATCTTGATCTCAACTATCGCAAACCTTTATGGCGTGATGCAGGAAACCCTAATTATATTTTAGGATTACAAAGCGCAAAGCTTGGCACTGAATTAAGCAACGAAAATAAGCTTATTCTCAAAGACCAGTTCGCAATTCAAGTGATCGAGGCTTATTTTTCGACTCTATTAACCCAGGCCGGGATCAGGAATATTCAGCGTGCGCGCAATAGAACTCAGCGCCTCATTGAATTTGTGAAAAATAATCAAGAACTTGGTTTAGCTGAAGAAAAAGACTTATTACAAGTTAACGCTCAGTTGCAAACGCTGATCGCCGACCAAAGTAACTTCGAATTAGTGTGGACTCAACAACGCATTGCGATCAATCAACTCATGGCACGTGATCATCGGTCAGAGTTCCTACCAACATTGGAAACAAGCTTAAAAGCACCGGTTAATAATGAAAAAAACCTCTTGCTCGAAGCCATTAATCATGCACCTGCAATCAGGCTACAACATGCACGCATCGAACTGGCTGAAACCACCATGAAAAAAATAAGAAATACAAATAAAAATAAATTAGATGCTATTGCATCACTAGGAACTCGCTCGGCCTATGGAGGAAATGCGCTAAATGAGACCATCAACCAACATGATTATGCCGTAACAATTGGTTTTGACTATTCCCGGTCTCTGGATAAACGAGGCAGCGATGCCGAAATACAACAAGCAATGTTAGACCGCACTATCGCACTCCGAGAAATTGAAAATATCAAACGCGAGCTAAAATATAATGTATTCGGTTTTTCCCAAGAAATTAATGCAACTCATACCACGATTGCCGCATACAAAAAACGTATTGCAAAAGAACAACAAAAACTCGACGAAGCAACACAACGCTATCATCGTGGCAGAACAGATACACAGCAACTCATTTTATTTGAAAATGATTTATCAACTGCCCAATTTTTACTCGAACAAAAACGCATAGACTTAGCACGTAGACACGCACGACTAGACCTACTCCGCGGGAAAATTTGGGAAAAAGTTATTCCATTATCCGTCAGTAATAAAGGAGTTCAATAATCGATGAACGCGATGATGAAATTTTTAGTGGAACGAAGTTTAGCGGTTAATTTAATATCCATCATGTTAATAATACTTGGAGCCTATGCGGCACTCAATATTAATCGTGAAGCTTTTCCAAATGTAAACCTTGATCAAATTTCTGTCTCGGCGGTGTATCCTGGCGCAACACCGGAAGAGATCGAAAAACTGATCATAACACCAATTGAACAAGAGCTTAAATCACTCAGCGGTATTGATAAAATGACATCTGTCTCATTTCCAGGATCAGCAACCGTTACCCTAGAACTCGACCCGGATGCTACTAATCGTCAACGCATTACCAGCGATGTGCAACTCGCCGTAGATAGAGCTGTACTACCTAATGACATGCCAACCGAACCCTTTGTATTAGAAATAGACGGCGCGGTATTTCCGATCTTGCAAGTCGCGATATCTGGGCCCTATGGCGAACTACAACTCAAAAGACTCGCCGACAATATCAAAGATGATTTGTTGAATATACCCGGCGTTGCACGCATTACCCTACAAGGTAATAGAAAAGCTGAATTACGAATTACTATTGATTCGCAGAAAATGAAAAAACACAGGGTATCGGTAGGCGAAATTTCAGCCTTGTTATCCAGTTGGAATATCAATGCGCCCGGTGGAGAAATAGACACACCGGAAGGGCAAAAATCTGTACGCATTGTCGGAGAATTCAAAAACCCGGACGACATAGGCAAGCTTGTTTTACGTTCTAACGAACGCGGCGATGCATTATTACTTAAAGATGTTGCAGTAATCACCGAGGAATTACAAAAGGCGACACGTTATTATGATGTGCAAGGCACACAGGCTTTAAACATGATTGTAATGAAAAAAATTGACTCGGATATTATTGAGACAGTTGATTCAGTGCGTGAATACATAACCACCATACAAGAAAACTATGGTGCCGATATACGTGTCGATGTTTTTCAGGATATGTCGCAATTAGCCCGTATGAGACTCGGTGTTTTAACCAATAATGGAGTCGTTGGCATCGTCCTCGTTTTTTTCTGTTTGATTTTATTTTTACGGCCATCGGTAGCATTAACCACGACCTGGGGTCTACCCATTGTATTTTTAACAGGCTTGTTTGTATTATGGATATCCGGCGTGACCTTAAATATGATCTCCATGATGGGCTTCATTATGGTGTTAGGCATGCTGGTCGATGATGCTATTATCGTGGGTGAAAATATTACCTATCATATGGAAAAAGGCATGCCGCCTAAACAAGCTGCCGTGGTCGGAGCTATGGAATTGCTCGGACCTGTTACGGCGACCGTATTAACAACTATCATCGCGTTTCTGCCGATGATGTTTATGTCCGGTATTATTGGAAAGTTCATCATCGCAATTCCGATCGTCGTTAGCTTGTTATTGTTCTTTTCTTGGTTAGAATCGTTTTTAATCTTGCCTAGCCATATTGCTGGCGTTGCAAACCCTAAAGCAAAAGCACATGAACGACGCTGGATTGTAATTCTAGAAAATGTGTATGGATTTTTTTTAAAAATAGCATTGCGCTTTCGCTGGTT
>JALUUH010000199.1 GCA_027021445.1 Gammaproteobacteria bacterium | reverse complement strand
AACAGCAAAATCTTTTATTCTTATCGATTCCCTCCATCAATATAAATTTTACTATTTACATCACGTAGAGGGTGATGATAGTTGGATCAAGATGACAACGGATGGAGGGAGGACATGGATACGCATTCAGGACCCGTCACACCCACTTGCGGAACAGTATTATCGTGGATCAGCGTTTGAGAAAATACATACTGTCAATGATACCGGCATCGCGGTTACGATAATTGCTGACAGCAATTTCCCGCCGGGAAGGAATTACGGCATCGTAACAAAAGACATACGATATCGGGACATAAAACAGGGATGGACAAGTTTTACTCTTCCGTGGATGGGCGCAGCGACAATAGATATCGGATATAATGATGGCGTGACTTATTCTATCACACGTTCATCCGGTCCACTCGGCTTTACTGATAGCACATGGATCGTTAATACATTAACCGGAAGCCTGAAAGGCTTCTTATCACCATTACCGCTGACTGATGTTGTATCTTCTTCAAAAGATATTCTTTGGGCTATCAGCTCATTAGGATTAAAACTTTTTCGTTTTGAGAGAAAACTCGTCTCTGTAGACAAACGCAAATCAGCAATAAAAAATGGTCCTTTACGGGTTTATCCAAATCCAATCAATATTCATTCGCAAGACGCACTTACGATAGAATACGATTTCATTCATCGTTCGGAGTATGCCAACATAACAGTTTATGACCTGCTCGGACGTAAGCTCTTGAGCGTGATCGAGACCGATATTGAACCTGGAAGATACAGAAAGACGTTCTCGCTACGGTCGATGCGTGGAGGTTCTTTTTCTCCATGCGTAATTGTAATGCTCTCTACGAACAAACTTGGGCCAATTTCAACAATGATTATTATTTCAAAGTAAGGATGAATATCTATCTGTATCAAAATGGGAATTACTTCGATTCAACAAGAAATACAGGTTTACATGTTGAATTTTTCTGTCAACCTTTTTCAGGCAAGGTCACAGTGAGTGAAAGCTGTTTTTTAAAAGAAAACAGGATTATGAATTGAAACGAAAAATTATTGCGCTTATCTGTTTACTGGCCGCTTTTCATACTACCAACGCACAATGGTCGGAAGTCCTTCTCCCGCGCGCGGATACGTTGGCACCCATTGTTGCAGTTGAATGGCCCGACTCAAACACGGGGTACGTGTTCGATGTGCGAGGGTATTATTACAAAACAACAAATGCGGGGAAGTCATGG
>JALUUH010000198.1 GCA_027021445.1 Gammaproteobacteria bacterium | reverse complement strand
CTCACAAAATCTAAAATGTGAGCTGTACCCCATTTAACGGACATGAATTTCTAAGTTAAACTAAACAGAAATGAGGTGTCAAAAATGGGTAACAGAAAGTATACAACAGAATTTAAGCTTGATGCAGTGCGCTTAGCTTTATCGAGTGAATCAAGCCAGGCTCAAGTCGCACGTGATTTAGGGGTTAATGAAGCGAGTCTTTACAACTGGATAAGTCAGTATCGGGGCGATATTTTAGAGAACCCTAATACGTTATCGCCAGAACAAGAACTGGCCGCCCTTAAAAAAGAAGTCGTACAACTCAAACAAGAGCGCGAAATATTAAAAAAGGCGGCAGCCTACTTCGCGAAACACCAAGCATAAGATATCAATTTATTGATACCCATCCAGAATTCGATATTCAGCTTCAATGTCGTATTCTCGGTGTATCAAAAAGCGGATTTTATGACTGGCGAAGTAGGCCACTAAGCCGTCGCGAACAAAGTGATATAGAGCTTTTACCAAAGCTCATTAAGTGCTTTGAGCAAAGCCAGAGCACGTATGGTGTACGCCGATTAACAGACGACCTCAATGACTTAGGCGAAGATGTGAATCACAAGCGTGTTGCACGGCTAAAGCAAAAATATGATATTTATCCTAAGCAACATAGGAAGTTTGTTGTCACCACAGACTCCACGCACGGCAAAGCGGTTGCAAAGAATGTGCTTAATCGACAGTTTACGGTAAGTAAACCCAATACTGTTTGGGTGAGTGATATCACTTATATCAACACAGACGCAGGATGGATTTATTTAGCCACGATCATCGATTTATATTCTCGCATGATCATTGGCTGGCAGTTAGCCCATCACATGCGAAGTTCTTTGGTTTGTGAGGCGATAGATAACGCACAAAAGAATCGGGGCTGTTTGCCAGAGCTGTTTCATTCAGACCGGGGTTCTCAGTACGTCTCTGACGAGGTTGAGGCTAAATTAAAAAAGGTAACGGTAAGCATGAGTCGAAAAGGTAACTGTTGGGATAATGCCGTTGCTGAAAGTTTTTTCGGTACGTTAAAAACAGAACATGTCAACCACGAACATTATAAAAATATTCAAGAAGCTCGCATTAGCTTGTTTCAATACATTGAAGGGTTTTATAATCGTAAACGCAGGCATTCACACTTAGGCAATATATCACCGCTTAAGTTTGAAGAGATGGCTGCATAATCTATGTCCGTTTTACGGGGTACAGGTCAATAGTTA
>JALUUH010000197.1 GCA_027021445.1 Gammaproteobacteria bacterium | reverse complement strand
GATTCCCACGAACAATCACGTGATAGGTTGCACCATCAAATTCAATACGAGGCTTCCGGGCCATGAAAGACTATACCATACCTCTTCGATATTCTCAATGTATTAAGTCTGACCCCACGCTTCTCAGCGCTTTCACAACGTTCCCCAAAGTTCAAAAAAAACAAAAAATATACTGTAAGCACTTCTATTTATGCTATCATAATTTTAAAGAATCCGCTGTGTGAGGTGAAAATATGAAAGCAAAATTAAAGATGATTTATTGGAAAGGTGAAAAATTTTGGGTGGGGAAATTTCTTGAGCATCCTGAAATAATGACACAGGGCAAAACGCTGAAAGAATTAGAAGAAAACTTGCAGGATGCATATATACTTATGACGATGGAGGACGTTCCTGAGAAACATAAAGTTAAAGAACTTATCCTTGCTGTATGAAAAGAAAAGACCTGATCAAAAAGTTAAATGATTCTGGATGCATTCTTGTTAGACATGGAAGTCGTCATGATTTATACAAAAACCCCGCAACTGGCAAAAAGCAACCTGTCCCAAGACATAATGAAATAGACGAAAATCTTGCACGGCATATTATAAAAGAATTGATATAACCAATCAAAAAACGTCTGTGTCCGTCCGTGTGGGTCTGTGGTAAATTTAAGTTTGTCGCCCTTCGGCCGATATGATATAAAGACAATCACTCTGCTCAGAGCAAACCAGGGGAAACCCCGGGACGCAGAGCAACGGGACTAATGGACCGGGAAAATTTTCCGTCCGATGTCAGCCGAGCCGCCAGAGGTTATATACTTCCGGCGGCTTTTTGTGTTGGTGATGGATCTTAGAGCAAGAATGGTATAATAAGACTATCTTAATGAGCAGAAAGGACTTAAAGATGAACAACAATTCAATACGCAAGCATAACCCTGGACTTTTCGTACTTAACATTTTGCATAGTGTACAACAACGTCCCCAAAGTTCCAAAAGGTTAGTGGACAAGCAAACAACATCTCGTTGGGACACAGCTAAATTTTTAAAATCAAGCCTGACCCCACTTGTCTCCTTGTGCTTGTTGGGTATATGTTTGTTAGTACAACCAGCAGATGCTGCGACGATTCACAATTTTGACAATATCCCGCCTACCGATGAAAACGATCTACCAGCAGATGGGGGTGGATGGAAATATTCATCTCCATCTGTTAACCCACAGAATTTTATTAGTAACTGTGGATGGTACAATACAACTTTTTATGCCAGTAATCCAGACATCTTCGATTGGATAACGTATTTTAGAAATACATATAATTCAAGTCATATGGGTTTTGAAACATACGCATATTTTGAGATAGATGCAGATGTAGCTGTTAAAGGAAATAGCTTAAGGATAAGAGTAACAGGGGGGAAAACAGAGGTCGACGGAACTTTGACAGAAGCAGGGCTTTCGTTATTTCACAAAAAAGCTTACCTTGACTATCTTGCTGCCGACAAAAATCCAATAGATAGTTCTATGAAAGTGGGGCACCCTTATTTGTATTTTATGAATAATAGCGGAACGCCCAAAGTGCCATTTGAAACTTCCCAAGGAGCAAACAGATTAAGTTTTTACGTCCGAACACCATCAGAGCATACGAATGGAGAAGGAGGGTGGCGAGTTCCCCCAATTAAAACAATGACTATTGGCCCATATACTGGACAGGAAAGCTCACATTGGTACCATCAATACTATTTTGAGGGAGGAGGATGGACACATGTAGTGGTTGATGGGCATCCCCAACATAATAATGCTTGGCCCAACGCCAGTTACTATCCATATCCTAGCAACAGCTTGCGTGACATGGGGACTAACTATTTTACGACTATGTATCGCTGGTACCTAACTTTTAACCCGTATCCGGGTATTGCCACACCGCCCTATGATATTTGGATTGATGAAGTAGAGTTTGTTTATGATCCAGAACCACAAAATAATGAAACTATAGCGAGCCCTTCTATTTCCTACAAAATTACAACAAAGGTTTTCCAAGTCAGTTTCAATGATAAGTACAAAAACAATGGTAATAGCTGGGCAACATACGAAATGCGCTATTCATTTTCACCTATTACCAATGCAAACTGGGAATCAGCAACGCCTGTTTATATTCAAGAAGACAGCAGATACAACATTACTGCTAATACGACGGGGCAATTTGGGAAAAGCACACCATGGTATCAAAATGTTTGGGCCTCTTTTAAGTTGTCCTCAACAGATGAAAATAATTTAAAGCCTGGGGTTTACGTTTATTTTGCGATAAAAGACATTTCACAATTAAATGGTGACAGTAAAACTCCCATTACCCCTCAACAAGGAAGAGACTATGAAACTTATGCAAGTACCTTCGATTACGCTGGGGACCAACCTGTCTTAAAATTGATAAAAAGAATCAACTACCTTGTCCCGGAAAAGGACGTCATTCCAGCCCCTCAAATCCGTATCAAATAAACAAGATAATACACTACAAGTTTTGTTCAATGAATTGATTTTCAAGCTTATCAAACAAATTGCGACACAAACCATCTATTTCCTGGTCAAGAACTGGTTGTTTATTTTTACCAATAGAAGATCGAAAAACATTTTGCGAATATATTGAAAAAAACTCTAACCCTAAAAATAAAAAAATTTTCTGGAAATATATATTAGGGCTATCAACTAATTTTTCATAGTTGATTAATAAAACGCGTGGATTTTCATCCAACTTCTGCTGAAAAAATAATCTATTTCGCAGATACCAAACAAGAGCACGTGTGGACGCGTCAGATATTCCGACATTATAGTATCTCCTTACTAACTCCATATCTTCTGGCGAAACATTCTCAATACGCCATCGAGCTTTTTTATGGTCATGGAGCATGTAGTAGAGATATTTATGGTCCTTCCAATTTTTCATGGCAGAGTTAACATTATCATAATAATGCCTGTATATCCAGACTGCTCTACTGTTTTTAAAATAGTCCAAGATTTGTGCTGCGTTTTGGCTATCGCAGATTGGTTTGAAGATAATAGCTTTTGCACGCGATTTCTTTACCAACATTGATGTGGTATTAAAATCTCTTAACACATAGTTATCAAAAGCCTCTTCATCGTTCTCATCAAAACATTCTGTACTTTTACTTTTCTTTAATATGTCAATCACCATGTTAGTCCCGGACCGCTGAGCCCCAAAAATAAAACAAGGCACACCTCGCCCGCACTCACCAGTGAAAAACAATAAAGAACGTTTCAAACTTTTTACAATACGCTGTCTTTTGGTCAACATAATACTAATTCTCTACTAATTTATCTTGATGCCTTGTACGAAGCAATCACATAGTTAGCATTTGACACCCAATTTCTCTTTGCATGTACTGTTTCTGTAGCGTTTTCCCCGAGTTTTTTTTGTAATTGCCTGTCATTTACAAATACACCTAGCTTCTCAACCAGATCATTCATGTCATTTGCCTTGAACAATAATCCATTTCGTTTGTGAGCAATAATATCTTTGATATTCAGCATGTTCGGAGCGACAACTGCTTTTCCCTGCGCCATATACTCTAGAATCTTCATTGGCGAAGCATAGAAAGTAGCTTTCGGACTCACGGCAATATCAAACAGCGACACATATTCTCCAATCTGATCGTGCGAAACACGCCCCGTGATAATGACCTTTTCTCCGATGCCAAGGTCTAACGCCATATGTTCAATATCATGACGAATTGGTCCATCTCCTACTAATAATAATTTACATTTGCCATGTTCTTTAATAACCAGATTAAACGCCTCAAGAAGCATATCGATACCATGCCATGAACGCAAGATACCAACAAAGCCTATAACAATCTCATCATCAGTAATTTGATATTTCTTCATCAACGATTCCGATGTTGGCCGTGGAAAGAATTTTTCCGTGTTTACCCCATTGGGGAGCACCATAATTTTTTCCTCCGGCACCCCGACAGACACAAGATATTCTTTCAGTGGTGTAGAAACCACAATAGTTTTACTTGCGTCACTACACACTTTTCTTTCAATGGCATATGCAAGTTTTTTCAAATAAAGTCTTTCATCCGGCTCATGCTCACGCTCATAGGCCAAAGGGGCGTTAACCTCTAAAAAGACTGGTAAGTTGTATTTCTTTCCCGCAGCAATCGCTGAATAATTAAATGTTATATATCGATCATAAATAAAATCTGGATGAAAACCACGAATTGCTTTACAAATATTTCTGTATCCAAAAAAATTATAAGTCAGCTCGGCTATTTCATATAAAGGTCCTCTAAGGATCTTTTTTATCCATGTGTACCTTGCCGATTTTTTCTCCGCGCCATTTAAATTCTGCACACCTGGACCAATTACTAATACCTCATGGCCAAGTTGACGAAAGGCATTAACCATCTCGGCAATATGGATTCCCTCCGCCCCATCACCAAGAGTTCTATGATGATATAAGATTCTCATTTCGGAGCCAGCTCTATCAATATTTTATATACGGGCAAAATCTGGTAAGCACACCAATCCCAGTCAAACTTCCGCGTATAAGCAAAAATCTTCTTACGATTCCACTCACGCTCAAATGCTGTCCGCAGACCAGCACCAACCCCGCCAGTACTATTAGATACTAATATCCCAAGAAATTTTTCTTTTAAAATTTCATTCACAGCCCCAACGTCTGTCGCAACAGCAGGACAACCACAGGCTAAAGCCTCTGCCAAAACATTTGGGCTGCCCTCGCCACGGCTTGCCAGGCAGAATAAATCAGCAGCATTGTACCAGGATACAAGCTCGGAATTTCCAACTGTTCCCTTTAAAAAAACCTTATCTTTCAAATTTAATTTGTCAATTAATCGATAAATTGACTTGCGATAATCACCATCCGGCCCTTCAGAGCCAATAATATACAGTTTAAATTCAGTATCCATATTAAGAAGGTCTGGAAGCTTTTTGATTATTCGATCAAAACCTTTCCGATAATTCAATGAACCAACAGATAAAATTATTGTCTCCTTCGGAGGAAGCCCCAGGCATCTCCTGCTTTCGTTTTTATCAATGTAATAAAATGCCGAGGTGTCAACCCCATTGCGGATAACATGGCAGCGTTTCTCCTCTACCCCGAAACCAACCGCCATATCCTGTAACTCCTGGCTTAGACTGATAACAGCATCTGCTTTTAGCACATGTTTCTTGATCAATAATTCACGTCCAAGTCCTTCACCAATATGAAAGGACTCTTTCCCACGCAAAGTCACCAGCATCTTTTTATTATACTTTTTCTTAATAGCGTAACCGGTTGGCAAGTCAGGATATGTCCAATGCAGGTCGACAAGATCAAACGGAAATGATTTATATAATTTCCCGATAAGAGGCATCACTGCCGCTTTATAAGTAAAGGCATCGAGAAACTTAAAAAATTTAGGAATAACCAGAAAGCGAGGATGGTAGACCTCTAGTCCATCAATATTTTCTTTGAGAGGAATTTTATCGTAATTCTTGTACCTGGCCAGCCAGCCATGTCCGGGAAACCAAGGAATTGGATTTATTACCTTGACCTCATAATATTTACTAACGGCCTTGAGACGATTATGAACAAAAATGCCATAATGGGGATAGAGAGAATTGGGGTACAGATAACTAATGGCAAGAATTTTCATTCTAACCCGTCCCCAAGGTCAGAGTTCCCTTGCCTTGATTGCCAGATAACCAATGCTCAAGAACTATTAGTTGCCAAATAAGCCGATGGTGATCCATTTTTTTGCTTTTATGCTCGTATAAAATTTCTTGAACTCTCTCCCTTGAAAAATATGCTAAAATCTTAGCAGATACTGAAAGCAATACATCCTGGGCGTATCCATACAAGTCACCTTCAAACATCATCTTCAGTGGGGTAGGAAAGCCCATTTTTTTTCGGTAGACAATTTCTTTTGGCAACACATCTTCCATCATTTTTTTCAGGAGATATTTACCTTGGCCGTTCCTGATTTTATAGTGTGAAGGCATGGTCGCAGCAAACTCCACCAACCGGTAATCGAGAAACGGCACCCGCAGTTCGAGCGAGGCTGCCATGCTCATTCTGTCCGCCTTGATCAACAGGTCATCAACCAGCCAGGTCTTGGTATCAAAATAAAGCATACGGCTTAAGACATCATTATTTTTGGTCTGCTCAAAGAGACCTGTCAAAAAACTCTTGACTGCATCATTCTTTTGTTCCCTGCAGGCCGCAAAAAACGCATCATTGTACAACCGTTTCTTATAACGCTCTTCGTAGGTTGAAATACCTTTATATCTCTGCTCCAATGGCAAGGCCCCAAGAATGAGATATTTGGCCAGCTTATTTCCCGGCGGAAGCAGAAAATTTCCTAAACCTGCCAGCAATCCGGTTATGGCTTTACCGCCAATTCTGAAATATTTTTCCAAAACTACCATGTATTTATATAGATCATATCCGGTAAAGATCTCATCAGCGCCTTCACCAGAAAGCACCACTGTGACCTGTTCTTTGGCAAGTTTAGAGACAAAATAGAGGGAAATTGCCGCAGATTCCGTGACAGGCTCATCCATAAGATGAATAAACTGTGGAATAAAATCCCGGAAATCATCCGGAGTAATAAATATCTCATGATGGTCAGTATTGAATTGTTTTGCAACCTGCCGTGCATAGGGCATTTCATTAAACTGGCTGCCAAAATTATAGGCAACTGAAAATGTTTTCAAAGGTTCATTGACCCTGGGTGCCAACAGACCGACCACCGCGCTGGAATCAAGGCCACCACTCAAAAAAATACCAAGTGGGACATCGCTACGAAGACGTAAATCTATTGCACTATCCAGCAACAACCGTGCGTTCTCTAAATAGTAGCCTTCGCCCCTGTCCTCGTTATCCGCAAAATGCAAATCCCAATATTTTTTAGGCGAAACAACCTCACTATTCCAGACACCTTTAAACATGCAATGGCCCGGTAGAAGGCGTTTTACCCCTTTGAGCAAGGTATTCTCACCCGGTACATAACCAAAACTCATATAGGAATCGATTAACTCATGCTGCACAGCCGGGGACCCGGGCAACACCGCACGAATGGCTTTTATTTCCGATGCAAAATAAAAGCCCTGATTGTTCTCAAAATAATAAAGGGGCTTTATGCCAAGCCGATCACGAGCAATGAACAGGCATTGCTCCTTCTCCTGCCAGATGGCAAAGGCAAACATGCCATTGAAGTGACGCAAACAATCATGCCCCCACTGGGCAAAGGCTTTAAGGATTACCTCAGTATCTGTACCAGTTTTAAATTGACAGCCCTTTGACCTAAGATCTTCCCGAATCTCCAAGTAGTTATAAATTTCACCATTAAAAACAATGGTAAGGCCGTTGTCCTCATCCTGCATAGGCTGGTGGCCGGCCGAGGTAGGATCAAGGATACTTAAACGTCGGTGCCCAAGGGCGACCAACCTGCCGTGATGAATCCAGTCACCCTTATCATCAGGACCACGATACGAAAAAGCATCCCGCATTGCTTTAATGTCAGCGGCAATATCACCATGGTTATATTTCATTAACCCAGCTATTCCACACATATTTCAATATCAGTGCTTGCAACAGGGATGCTGAGGCTACCAAATTGCCTTTTCACCATACTGGCCAAATAATTGGCATACACCCCTTTATTAAATTTAATTTAGGAAATGTGGAAGACAAAATACATCTGCTGCAACGAGTTACAGTCATTGTAATCCCATCTCTTAACTACGAGGTGACGCCTGCCAGCTGCTCATTTTCAACAAGTAACTTCGAACCATGCAAATATAAAAATACAGCCATTCCAGCCAAAATATAGCTTAATTCAAAGTATAATCTATCTACAAAAATACTGCATACCAGAACACCTACAATCGCAGCTTCTACGGATAGAGAGTATTGCAAAATACTGGTCAATTCAGAACTAGCTTCATATGAAAACCGTTTTATCTTGCAGCGTATCCTGTGAAGGAGTAGCAACGTATGCACCCAGGCGGCGAGAAACAAAAAGAGCCCCAACCACCCCTGTTCAACCAGCACCTTCAGATACGTATTATGGGGTGAGCGCACCCCTCCGGTCAACAAGCTCTCGGGCATGTATTGCGGGCTCAGATATTTAAAACCGTCACTGCCTACCCCAAACGGGTGTTGTTGACTCATCACTAAACCATATCCCCAAATCTTTGTCCGTCCGGCTCCTGTAGCATCTTCCCCTTCCTTGGTAGACACTAGACGCTCAATAAAAACAGGATCCAGCAAACTAACGAACAACATAACAGCAAGCGCCATTACAATTGTTAATTTCTTCCTCGCCTTGCGATCATTTTCCATCAAAATGAGAACTGCTCCAACGAACGTCAAAGCTATAAGCGATCCGCGACTACCGCATAATACAATGGCATTCAAAACAAATACTGATATACATGCCACCAGCACCTTACGCTTCCAGTTCTCAAATAGCACCTCTCTAACTAAAAACGGAACACAAGCAACCAGCACAGATGCAAACATGTTTGCATCTGTGGAATCTGGCGTGCCAATACCTTCTAACCGACCATGTTGACGATATTCTGGGTGGATATAGGCCTCCCAAGATAGATTCAAACAACATAAAAAAATGAGCCAGATCAGCAAATCAAATCGTCTCATATCTGGGACACTTTTGACCAAAAAAACAAACACTATGAGGTACCGCACAAAGTCATATAATTTTGAGGGAGCTGCCTGTTTGTTAACAGCAAAGGGCAAAATGAACGCCATTAAAATAGCGAGAGCAATAAACCAACGCAAATTTGGCATTTCTGTAACCCTGAACCCATTAACATCTTTATTATGCAGAAACAGAGAAATAAGTATTATCGCAGCTGCCAAAAAACTCCATCGCAATTGGGGCAAAGAATATGCCCACCAGTTAATATCAGGAGAAGGACTATTGTAATAAAGGAATATGTATCCTAACACTCCCCAGAATGGATGTTTCGATAAACTCATAACAAAGAAGAACGAAACAGCCCCAAGAACTCCCAATGCATGCAAACTCATGCTGGGGAAAGCCCCACTAAACTCCAAATATGTCTCATACTACTTCCGGATACCCACAAATGCTTTGGAAAACTCTTCCTTTTTTATTACCCCAATAATCAACAGTAAGGCAGGATACCCCAACAAAACGATGACTGATTTACCCGCAATGGACAAAAAAGGATTAGATAGATACACAAGCTTCCCAACAGCAACAAAAATAAATACAACTACTAAAAATAATTTGCCTATTGTCCACCATTCATACGGTACCCGATATTGTCGTTGACTCAAGAACAACACACAAGTTTCCTCGAACAAAAAACTGCATATCAAGACAACGCCAGCACCAAGCATACCAAATCTGGGAATCAATAATATATTTAAGCCAATATTAACAGGTATAGTAACAGCACTTAAGGCACCAATTATTTTTGTTTGTTTCGCTATATATATGCCAATATTAAAATGATAATATGCTGAACGAATTATATAAGCTAACAACACGAGAGGAACAACTGTTGCAGCACTATGAAATCTAGAATTGGCCATAATGCCAACCACCTCTTTAATATTGACAGCAAGGAGCAATGCAATAAAAAAAATAACTATTAGAAAATATGTGAAAACCTTAGCGAATATTGCTGCCGGGTTTTTTTCAGATTCAAATATCTGAAATCGCTTTGTAGCCCATATTTTCAGAAATGGTGACGTAACAAGCTGACTTATAATGCTCCCAAATTTATAGGCCAGAGAATAAATACCGACATCAGCAGTGGAAGCAAGACGATTCAGGAAAAATCTGTCTGAAAAATTATTAACAACAGAACCCAGGCCAGCAGGAATGAGTGGTGCTCCAAACTTATAGAGATCCCACAACATCACCCAGGAAAATTTCATCCCGGTTTTGACAAACGTATACACAAAGCCAAAGCAGGCTGCACATGCGGCCGATATTAGTCCTGAGTATAAAATTCCGATATAACCAGTCTGCTTGATTATCAAGAAATAGATGTTTAACGATAAGCCAAGCAATACCCTCAATGATGAAAAGACGTTAAAAAAAATAGCTTTTTGCTGTGCCAGAATATAGGTATTGAATATTATTATTATAGAGTCAAACCAGATTGTAAAAATTACAATATTAAACAATAAAGACAGGGCGGTATCTTTAAATAAAAAATCCGCTAAATTTCCAGTGAATAAAGCAAGCGGAGCAAGCATCAACAGGCCAATGGCAGGGAAACCAAACAAGGCAGTTGAAATCAAACATTTTTGCTCAGAACTTTGGTAACTATGATAAAAGCGAAATATTGTGGCATTTATCCCGGATTGCAGAAATATTGACACGATAGCAATAACAATATCCATCATCTCAATAATACCGTAATCCCTTGGGGATAAATAGGCAGTATAGAGAGGTATCATAAAAAAACCAATAGCCTTGTTTAGGCTATCCCCAAGACCATATAATACCATCTTTTCCCCAATATCTTTTAAGTGCTGAAACAAGACAAATCCTCACTGTCAATGTTTTTTCTTAGCCAGCATTCAAGAAAAAAGAGATGGATAATATTCAAAGCCACCCACTTGCCTTTCCTGTGATCGACAAATATTTTTTTTATACCTTCCCGTTTAACAAACCCTCTATCTAGTGACGCCTCAGAAAGAAGTGTTTGTTCCGCGAGCTTGGCAATCTGAGGATTACTATACAACCATCGCTCGTGCTGGATATATGAAGTTCTAGTATAGGGGGGCATTTTTCCTTTGCTCAAACGACTGGCATAATACCTTACATCCTTAGAGAAAGATTTGAGTTTCTTCTTCCACTGATGCTCAACTCCACCAACAGGGACGCTAGTACGCGCATAAGGAATCTTACTCATTTCCGGCAGATTTCGTTGAAACAGACGATAATAAAGTGCATGGCCGAACCTAAATTCAACAGGAATGTTCTGGTAAAAATCAAACATATCATAATCAAAAAACGGCAGGCAATTATGGCAAAATTCCAATATTTCGAAATAATAACACCATCTTTCGAAACTTTAACCACTGAAGCATTGGGTAGAATATGCACTTCATTGACAAGTGTGTGGTCACTGAGTGTCGTCATGAAACACAGATACTCCACCACCGCATTCTTGTTAACGGAAAACTGCTGTTCAGCAACATTTAGCAAGACAGGCAACAGAGGCGAAAAGATAAAAACGCCATTTACATCGAGATAATAGATTCTGCTGAAAGTAAATCGATCAGTAACTAAAAAAAGCTCCTCTTTTTGATTATCGATTAGCGCAAGATTAAATTCTCCATTCAAAGCAGCCAATCACCCTGCAACACAGCATTAACAACTCCCAGAAGCGATATCCTTTACACTATGTATCTTCTCTCCCGGCCTGGGAGTAGATCTCCCCACTTACCAACAGTGTATACTCTCCAGAAGCCCCCCCTCACCCCATAGGCACGTTCAGCGGAGAAGGGATCTAACAACCCCACAGCCAAAACTGCCCCAATCTTTGTTGTTAATTTGCAACAATCATATAGATCAATCTCTCGGGCCATAGCCATCAGCCTCTTCTTATGACTTACAGCATATCCTGTATTGCGATTGTACAAACCAAATAAACCTGGAATGTCACACCTTATTCAAAAGTTGGTCATACAATGCTTGATAGTGTTGAATTGTCGTAGCAATGGAATACTTACGAATAACAAGATCCCGTGCAGGAACAATTAACTTTTTGCTGATTTTTTTATCCAATGTTTCAATAATCATTGCCGCAAGACTTTCGACGGTTGGATCTGCAACCAATCCATTCTCTCCATGTTTGATCACACCGCTCTTATTCGCCCCTGTTGTTACAACAACAGGGACACCAGCGGCCATTGCCTCCAGAAGAGTCAAAGGCAAACCTTCCGTATGAGAACATAAAACAAGGGTATTTAATGATTGTAGAATTTCAGGTATATCCTGCCTGTAGCCTAAAAAATGGACATTATTAGTAATACCCAATGATCCTGCCAACTCTTCAAGTGTTTCTCTCTGCTCCCCGTCTCCGACCAACAACAACGAAACATCCTCCCCCTTCACAACAACAATGTGCCGTAACGCCCGCAATAACAATTCATGGTTTTTAACAGGGTGAAGACGGCCGACAATTCCCACAACTTTATTCGTAGCTGTTATGCCAAACTCATTCCTTAAGTATCCCTGCACAGAAGAATTCTTAGTGACATTTCTATCAGTATATCGGCCAAGATCTATGCCATTCAGCACAACCTCCAGTTTTTTTTCAGGGATCTTATCTCTAACTATAGACTTTTCTTGTAGCTCTTTACTAACTACCACAATTTTATGAGTAAAAATGGAAAGAATTTTTTTCTCCAACCTGCGTCGCCAATGCCCATCAATATAATGCCGGCTATGTTCTGTATTTATCACAACCGGTGTTCTGGCAAGCAGCCCGGCAAAGCAGCCATAAAAATGTGCTGCCTCATTGTGGGTGTTTAAGATGTGAATATTTTTTTTACGTAATTTTTTTGCTAGCCGGAATATCAAACCAAAGTCTAAACCCTCCTTGCGTGACAATACAAATGTGTCACACCCAAGAGAACTCAACTCTTTTAACAACACTCCTCCAGAATCCAAACACCCCACAGACAGAGTAAATCGCTGCGGATCGAGATGCCGTGCCATGGTGAGGATAAGATTTTCAATACCACCCGCCCCCATATTCAATGTTAGATGCATGAGATTAGCAGATCGTATCATCAACACCTGCACCCGCTAACGAAGCGAGTTCGTTATGTAGTATCCTGGAAAGATTTGAGTTCAGGAAAAACTCACTATTTTTTAGCGGCGGTTTAGGCAAATTCCCATCCTGCCAATCGAGCCACAATTTCTTCAAGACGTGCTCCAATTCACTTTCAGTGTTTGGCACGACAATTCCAAAATGATTTTCCTCGATAACCCTTGCTGTTGCCCCTTCCCGGTCAGTAATTGCAAGAATAGGTTTGCGCAGGGATATATACTCATACAATTTTCTGGGAATCTGCAGCGGGAAACCCGGCTGCAGCAAAAATAATACATCACTGGCGAGTTGGTGCTCAATAGCCTTATCAAGTGCCATTCGAGGATAAACCTCAACAACGTTCTTTAATTCAGGCGAGTCAAGCAACGCATCAAGAGCGCGGTCATCTATGGAAATACCCCCCACAAATTTGATTTTAAGTTTCCCTACAGGAATGGCGCCTTTTTCTATCAAACTCACTGCAGCCTTTAATAAATTAATAGGATTTCGGGAGAAATACAGTGCACCAGCATGACTTAAGGTCAAGGCTTTTTTTTTACAAATTTGCGATTCGATAAATTCTTCAAATCCATTGGGAAGGGCAATGACCTGCCTCTTTCTCAGACCAGAAAAACGAACCAAAAAGTTCTCCCGCAACTCTTTGGTATTTGCGGTTATCAAATCAGCCTTGGTAACTATAGCCTTCTCGATCTTCTTCTCCAGAGATGCAACATACTTGTTTTTGAGTCGCATATTTGGATTTGCCCCCCAGGGGTCTCGATAGTCCAAAACCAATGGTTTCCCTGTTATTTTTTTCAAAAAAGCTCCGACAAGAAAACACGTCCAAGGGCTCCCTGTTGCCCAAATAACATCAATTTTTTGGGATGTTATTATCTTCACCCCCCTATATATGGCCCAGGGTAGCCAACCGGCATGGGGATCGGGTATCGCCAATGAATCAGTTATGAAATCTTTTATCTTTTGGATGGTTGACTTATGCACATCTCCCAACGCAAATTGTTGGCTCGCAGAAGCATCCTCATTACCGCCCTTAGAGGCAGGGGCAGTTAATCTCTTTTTTAGTGATATCAACGCCTCCCTTGGGCGAGTCACCCTGGTGCGAATAACTCCAATATCACTGCTAAGCTTATCAAGCAACGCATAATCTGTTGGCTGTTCAGCCAGGTAGTACTGTTCGTTGCAGGTTAGAACGCTAATTCGGCACCCCATCTGCGTTAGATGGTTGGCGAAATAAAGGGGGCGAAAAGCCCCACTACTGGACTCTGGCGGAAAATAGTAGGCTATGATTAACACCCTCATATCAGTTCTCATAGCAACCATACCCTTGCCCTATTTGGCTTAATTTGGTTCAGGTAAATGAGTATTGGAGCGAGCCAATTAATATTTTCCATGTATTTATAATCTACAAGGCACAGAATCAGCCTCTTCACAACATCATTGGACTTATCCAAACAGTTAACCTTACAGTTGCATAAAAAAAGTATTTTTTACCGCACAAAACTACTGAAAAGTGGCCTCCCTATTGGTTAAAATAAGACTCGCCGAAGTCAAAATCAACCAATTCAGGAGGCCACTTTTAGTGAAGTCTAGTAAAGCACAAATTCATACTCGTGTCCACAAAATTCCACAGCTTCGATTTGAAGACCAACATCTGACTTCGTTTGCAGGACTGGTGGTTCTCCAATCTTTGTTTTCGAGGCTTAACCTCAAGGAAAACCTTAAAGCCTGCTTTAGTCATATGAAAGTCAGACCTATTTTTGGACATCATACTTGTAGTGCTTTTGTTGATAGTACACCTGATGCTTGGCTACAGACGTTTGAGAGATATGGATTACTACCGTGATGACCTTATGGTACTTCGTCTTCTGGGTCTGAAAAAGCTGCCCGATGTTTCCACGATCAGCCGCGCATTGGCCACAGCTGATAATGAATCCATCGATAAGCTTCGACGGTTCTGTCGTGAAATGTTGCTCAATCGTCTTAGGATGTTGAGATTGGTTCGCATCACCATGGACTTTGATGGGTCGGTAGTAAGCACTGGAAAATCCACAGAAGGTACTGCTGTTGGCTTCAACAAAAAGAAGAAGGGTGCGAGAAGTTATTACCCCTTGTTTTGTACCATTGCCCAAACCGGTCAAGTCTTTGATGTTCTTCCCCGTCCTGAGAATGTTCATGATTCTAATGGAGCGATGGAATTTATTCTGCAATGTATTGATGAGGTAAGAGCTGCATGTCCTCGGATTAAGATTGAAATTCGCATGGACAGTGCATTTTTCAGTGATAACATAGTGAAAAAGCTGGATAAGCAAGGAGTGGAGTTCACTATTTCCGTTCCCTTTGAAAGATTTGTCGAACTGAAGAAAATAATCGAGAGCAGAAGGCGTTGGCGTCTTTTTAATGGTTTGCTCTCTTACTTTGAAACAAAGTGGAGACCTAAAAAATGGGATGCGCATGCATTCAACACCCCGGATGCTAAGGCGAGCTGGCGTGCCCAGAGTGCTTAATCGGATACGTGAAGAGTTACACTTATAGCCCGAAGAAAGAAGACCAGTGCGATAATTTCACACGCTAGGATCTGTGCGGGGGGGGAGGCCAGAAAACCGGCATTCCTACCGCGATCACTCCAATTCTAAAAACATATCGATCTAATCCAAATATTTCCTGAAGAAAAGTTCGAGAAAATACAAATTTAATAATGTTCCACCGACCCATTTCCCTTTTTTATATTCAGAATAAAGATAATCAATACCACTAGCGGTTAATAACCCTCGCTCAAGGGTATGTTTTTCTAATAAGAGATCTCTAGCTGTTTTAATGCTATCCGGAACAGAATGGTGCCATTTGGACAGTTGAATATAATTATATCTTTCGTTAAAGATAATTTTTCCATTCGTCAGCCTACTCAAGTAATAGTTAGTTTTTCTGGTAAATTCTATTCTTCTTTTAAAAAACGTAGATGCCTTGTTCCCTACCGGACGTCCTGTCTTATTGTATGGAATCGAGGCCATCTCGTGCATATTTCGTAGGTACATTAAATTGTATAGCTTGTGGTCGATTCTATATTCAAAAGGTATCGATAGGTAAAAATCAAAAAAATCGTAATCAAAGAATGGGGCGATGTCATAGCAGTAAAAACGAAAAAAACTTAAAGACGATAAATAACGTCTTCCGTGAGTACTCATGTAAAATCGGTCAATATACAATGGATATGGGTAATTTTCTTTATTTTTTGAGTCGTTATCAATGTAGATATCAATATAGTCTAGTTCTCTTTTTTTTACTTTTTTAAAGAAACCATCGGATAGGAGCATTTTTTTTTCAACTTCATTTAGAAGTGCTTTTCTTTTTCTCAGTAATCTGCCAATCATTTGTTCATTATTTTTTATAGGCAAATAAATATCTTCAGATGTAAAGAAGTTTGCGGCTAATATTGCATCCCCATAAAATCCACTAAAGTGCGCATTGGGGCGGTTGGTTTGTGTGCGTATAAACTTTTCTATTGCATTCAAATGGAATAAATGTTCCGCCGGTACCATTCCATCTGTATATTTAAGTGATAATTGCACAACTTCGAAAACATAATCGTTTCCTATAGAAATATGATAGTATGGGGCATTAAGTGTTTGTGCTACTTTTTTCGCGATTTCACACTCCAAACTTTTTTTATACCCATATGAGATAGTATTGGGCTTGATACCTGAGCTGCAAATGACATTTAAAAGGAACCTTGAGTCTAGTCCCCCGCTGAGAGATATACAACAATTTTTATCAAAATGCTTTGTTCGTCGTGTAAGAGATTGTTTCATAAGTGAATATGCAGTGTCTGCATATTCATTTATGTCTGAACATTTGTATTTGCTATAGTCAAGGTCCCAGTCCCAATATTTAGTCTGTTCATAAGAAAATGATTTTTGAAAAACCATGGTAATGATAGAGGCATTAGGAATAACTTTAACATTTTTCAAAAAGGTGCTGTCGTTAACCGGGTAGGTGAAGTTTATGTGATCTATAAAACAATCATAATCAGGCTCTCTTGAGATGTCCGGTAAAACAGTAATTGCATGAAAATCAGGAAAAATGTAAATATCATGCTTGTTTTTTGCTATATATGTTTTTTTGAAACCGAACCTATCAGTTATCAAATGGAGTTTATGACTGGATTTGTTGTAAATAAAGATAGTAAACTCACCATTAATAGAAGCAATAGCATTATTTCTTGGGTACTGAATACACTGTGTTATAAACGTATACAGTTCTGAGAGACTCCAGCCTGTACTCTTTCCATTAAAGGAAAAAATCGCTCCATCTATTAGAGCGATATATTCGTCTTTCTCGAATATAAAGCATTGAGGTTTTTCCCTCGCACCTGGGCCAATTGTCCCCAAAAAACAATGGTTATTAGTATAAGTTTCGGTACTGTAATCACAAAAATTTAGAGCCCGCGCCATGTCATTGAAACGGGTCAAAGATTTGGCATTATCTCGATATTTATGTGAAAAAACTCCAAAAAGACCAGGCATATATATCTCCAATTTTGTTGCTTCGTACAAGAACGTAAGGAATCGTGTGTGGGATCAATTGTTATATTGAATTGCACTATCATAACAGCATGTCAAAATCCAGTTGCTCACTGAAACACCACACTCAAAAAGTTAGAATGGCAATTGTAAATATGCCTCTATACTAACCGGCCTAAGCAGCAACCACCTTGTAAGTTGGTGCCTTATCTGTAATAATATTAAGTTGTGACTACCTTCTTAAATGCTATGCAAGTGAGTTGGTGTAGCGCATCTTTAGTAACTTCTTTGGGGGGGCAGATCTGTTCTCCTATAGTCCAATATTCGCCTGTGAAAAATTGCCAGTATTCCTGAGAAATGATTTTAAGTTGGTATGTTTGTTCCCAGTAATCAAGCTCCTTTCTAGAAAACACTTGGCATATGTAAGGCAAATCTTGCCCGTACCCAGCGTTTTGATGCTTATATATATTATTAATGAATTTTTTTTCATTATAAGGAAAAGTAAGAATAAGATGTCCTTCTTGATCAAGAAGACCAGTCATACAATCTATTGCATTATTAAATGCTGAAACATGCTCAAGCACACTTATACAGGAAATAAAATCAAACTTTCCTTTAATATTACTTTTTGTGATATCGTCACCAATTATATGATAATGACGATTGAACATTCCGTCTGTCCAGTAATCAATAATATTATCAGTTGCAGTCACCAAAAAGCCACAATTCCTCATTAAATGTGGAAGCGCTGTTGTGCCGGTGCCAACATCTAATATACTACGCGGGCATCTATGTAATAAGTTATGAAACAGAAAACGAAATTCAATTGGACGTTCATTAATCCTTCTGAATGTTTGATTTTGGTATTCGCTAATACATATCTTTTTACAATACCATTTTCCAAACCTATGGACGATTGATTTCCCCCATGCCAAGTTAGTCATTTCGGTTCTTTCTCCTGCTCACGCGTCCCTATTATTCTTGCTGGGTTCCCTGCAAGAATTTTATATGGGGGGTAATTCTTTGCCCCCACGACTGCCCCTGCAGAGACTACAACCCCTTTACCCAGGGTTACTCCCGGCATAATAAAAGAATTCGCGCCAATCCAACAACCATCACTCACTACTACTTTTTTATTTTCATAACCTTGGTCAATTATAGGCACAGTAATGTCGTCAAATTTATGGTTTGCCGACCATATCTTGACATCAGGCCCAAGCAATACATGATTGCCTAAATGAACCTCGCCTGTAGCTTGTATTATGGCGCATTCCCCTATTTGAGCGTAGTCTCCAACGTATAACTTTTGACAGTTACGGACTCTGGCACCTGGGTGGATGGTCACATTCACTCCCATGCTGCCAAAATATTTCTTATATAATTTATATCGGAGCTTTATGCCAAATGTACCTGGAAAGTTATTGATTAAGAACTGGAGGTTATGATACCTGCCAGATCTTGTACTCATATCCCAGTAAAGATATCTAAGCAAAGACAACATATTTTCTCCTTAAAATCCAACGGTCTAAGAATGGGGTGTGCCTCATAAATCCTGGTTATAAACCGGTTTCTTGAAAAAATAATGATGCTTCAAAAAATAATAGATAAGCCCTTTGATATGCTCAAGAAATGCTCTATTCATCTTAAAGCCTCGTGATATTTCTTGAGCGTTATGTATAGCTGAAACTGTTGGATCATATAATATCTTATACCCACACCCCCATAATCTTAAGCAGTAGTCAGCATCTTCTGGAGCATAGAAAATCTTTTCGTCCAGAAAGCCTACTTTTTTTATAACTTTTTTGGGGAAGAGCCAGAAAGCCGAGATTGCATAGTCCACTTCTTTTTTTTTGAGCAAATCATCAGTTTCATCCCCCTGCGTTTTTTTTTCAAGCGCCTTCAAAAAGAAAAAGCGATACAATTTTCTTGTGATTGTCGGGAAATAATCTGTGGATTTCTGTAAACGACCATTGCCATAAACAAGCCTGGGCGCTATGAGGCCAATACGGTCATTTTCTTTTAACATATTGATAAGGTGGTCAATTGTTCCTTCAAGGATTTCCACATCAGAATCAATTACACAGATAAAATCGCCCGTGATCCGTTTTAATGCTTGGTTTCGGGAGAAGGTAGTACCTGTGTTATGATCAAAAAAAATTGTCTCAATTATACCTGGGAATTCCTTAATAAGGCTATTTAATATATTTCTGGTATTATCTTTTGAGCCGTTATCAACTACAAAGATCTCATATGTATATTTTTCTGAATTAACCGTTTTCAATATTGCCCGGATGCAACCGTCAATATGTTTTTCTGAATTCCAGGTTAATATTATAAATGAGATATTATTCATCGATATTTTCGCTACTGCATGCTGATGCATATCCTAATGCACGGTTATAAAGAACAGGCCCGAATGGTAATTAGTTGCCGATTATAATGCCGAAGAATAGAGACACAAGGGATGCTCACCATCTGTTTTGTAAACAGAATTATACCACATCCCAGCGGCTGGTCATCATAAAAAACCAGACCCATTTTGTCATCCCCACCCCATAATACTCAATTATTTTCTCAATCCATTTCCTGCTGTGAACAGGCAAGCCAAGGTTATGCATGTTACGGCTGAACACATGGTAAAAAGCATCAATCGTTTCCTGGTTTCCCTATGAAAAAGTCAGACCGTTTTTTCCCATCTTCCTAATCTGACTGCGCAATTTTGACTTAAAATCTTTCCAAAGCTCCTCTGGTGTCTGCGATAGGTCGAGAAGCATGCATACCTTGTCTGTTCGCACTGTGGTATGCCAACCACATATATTTTCCACCGGGAGTAAATTTTCGTGGTTGCTACGAATCTCGATCCCTTTTTGTTTTTTTGTTTTGCCAGGTTGATATATAGGTGCGCATAAATAAAACGACAGTCCTCTTGAGTGGAGCTGAAATACAGGCCGAATGAAGAACTTAATTTTGTGGTTTGCAAAAAGGTCGCCAAATAGCCTTATAAGCGACTTTTTTATATAAAACGGGGATGCAAATATGCAATCATCCACATCCGCCAAGGGAAACAAGAGAACGCTTGCAAAGCTCAAAAAGTGCGCAAAGAGGCGCACGCAGTCAAGGCAACATCCAGAGAAAAATCTTGGATGCTGAAACCATAATTTTAGATACTATTTGTAGGTATACTTATGTGCACCTATATAGCAGTGTTGATAAGAGAATCTTTAATTTCGGCACCATCAGTCAACACATCATAGATGTCACAGAAAGGCAATGAAGCAAGACTTCTGCCAGAAAACGGGATACTAAAATTAATGAGCAGTAAGATCCCTTTCACCTCTCCGTTTTCTTCTACCAATAAATAGCAGGCTTCATGTCCATAGGCCTGTTAAACAGCTTCCCGCCAGGCAAAACAACAATCATGGCGGCTATCTACATAGTTGTCCCATGCTGATCTGTCTTGCTGGGTGGCCAGTCTAATATGCATTTTTTCTTGTCGCTACCCTGCAATTGACTTGCAAAAGGTTTCAATAATACGCTCACCAGCATGTCCATCCCATAATTTGGGAATTTCCCCTTTCTTACCCTGCCCTTGTAAAATCATTTTGACTGTTTTAATGATACGTGATGGGTCAGTGCCAATGAGATAATTAGTGCCAACTGTAACAGTAACTGGGCGTTCAGTATTTTCTCGCAATGTTACGCAGGGCACCTTAAGAACCGTTGTCTCTTCCTGGATACCACCTGAATCCGTGATAACAATGGATGCATCCTTGATGAGATTCAGAAAATCTAGATAACCAAGGGGCTCGGCAAGGGTAATTGCTATGTTTTCTCTTAGACCATGCCATAAACCAAATTCTTCCAGGCTATTTTTGGTTCGGGGGTGGACAGGAAAAACCAGATGTCGTTGTTCCGCTATGCGGTGCAGACAATCAATAAGAAGCCGCAAGGTTTCCTTTTTATCAACATTCGAAGGCCGGTGCAGTGTTACCAAACCATATGGTATTGAAATATCAAGTTGTCGCTTAATTTTTGATGCAACGGCCTTCTCCAAGTGTTGTTTCAAGGTGTCGATCATAACATTACCGACAAAATGAATTTTTTCGGCAGCCACTCCTTCCTTGGTCAAATTTTCAATAGCACTTTGTTCTGTGACAAATAGAAGATCGCTTAAGGCGTCGGTTAAGATACGATTTATTTCTTCCGGCATGTCCCGGTCAAACGAGCGAAGCCCAGCCTCCACATGGACAATAATAGGACGTCGGCACGCTGCGCCCGTTGGATACTCTATTTTTGAGGCCACTAGAGTGCAGGCAATAGTAGAGTTGACATCCCCCACCACAAGCAGGATATCAGGCTGCTCTTTGAGTAAAATCGGCTCAAAACGTTTCATTATCTCTGCTGTCTGGACAGCATGGCTGCCGGAACCCACCTCAAGGTTAATATCCGGCTTGGGAATGCCGAGAACCTCGAAAAAGGAGTGGGACATTTTCGTATCATAATGCTGGCCAGTGTGGACTATGATGTGGCTGATTGGGTTAGGAGGTTTATTGGGTTGCCGGTTGTATTTTTCCACTGCGTTTACAATGGATGCAAGTTTCATAAAGTTCGGTCTAGCGCCTGCTACAGATAGAAGTTTCATATTTTTATACCATACATTTCTTCTAATTCCACTCTTTTTATCGAGTCACCAATTCCGCCAGAAATATAAGCAACTGCTCTGCCACCACCCTGCGCCCCATTTCATTTAGGTGTCCTCCATCGTTAGTAAATGCAGGGTTTAAGAAATAATAGGTCTTTCCTTTGGCCGTAAATGTTGACTGAGCACCATCGTTAGCGATCGATTCGTAGTATGCCAGGTCAAATAATGGTTCCTTTCCGAGATATTCATGACGTAACAGTTCATTATATTCATTTCGCTTGATATTATCGTCATAGCCGGTAACAGATTTGCCAAGTATTTTTTTAATAGGTACTTTTAACCCTGTCTGGACCGTTTTTAGCGGTATAGTTAAGTGAACAAACTTAATATTAGGATAACTTGACTTTAGGTACGAAAGCTTAGTTTTATACTCATTAAATATCTTTTCAATATCACTTTTTGCATCAACATCAACATAACAAAACTTCAAAAATGCTATATCTAAATCGGCTCCTAGGCCATCTTTAATAAAATTAACAAAGTCATCAATTTTTGATTTTGGATTCCTGTTTTCACCTACCCGAGAATGTGCAAATATCGGCACATTAAAATTAGCAGTTTTACTCGTTTCTGCAATATTTAGTTTAATGTAAGATTTTTCTTTCAAAATATCACTTATTCCATCCATGATATTAAACCCAACAGATTGATGTCCAAAATATATTTTCTTCTCTGCCAGTTTGGAGAATTTTTCTTTCGAAACATCATCAATATGTCTTAAATTATTGTTTTCAGTCATAATCTCACTTTCTCCATTACCAAGAAAAAAAAACATTGGTATTAAACAACACAAAAAGAACATCCATACTCTGAATGAACCTACATGAACACTATACATTATCATGACTCGACTCCTTAGTTTTGTTTGTAACTGCTCAGACATTTATGTTGATATGCATTAATCATCCTTTTTAATTAGCCAGAACCGTTGCACACAAGAACATTATGCGTTCAGCCTTCAATTTATTCACCTGAGTTACAACTGTTTTCTCCTATAAACTAATATATTTCCTGATATTAGGTCCAATGAAATTTGCCGCACTAACCGGCAATTTCTGCCATAAACCTGTAACTATAGCCATTTTTTTAGATCCGCTTGCTTGATTTCCATTATTAGATTGTAATGAATTGTACCAGTACAGTGGCTTTGGTGCAGCTCCCCACTGCTGTTTGAACTTATACGTCCCCTCACCCGGAGTCGAACGGCCGAAATCAAACTGTTTGAAACCATGGTCTACACTGTATTTCAAAAAATTCCAATAAAGAATCATATTCGGCCCAAGCCTGTTAAATTCCCTGAGAGTAGAGGCCCATGGTATACTGATTTTGTTTGCAGCAGACAGGATCAACCCAACACCTACCACTTTGTTCTGCATGTAAACCAGACCGATCTTGGCTCTGTCACCATAATTTTGCAAAACGGCTTTCAACAAGCCTTGGGCATGTACTGGCGAACCAAGATCCCTCATATTTTGGCTGAAGACTTTATAGAAGGCATCAAGAGCTTTCTCTTCTCCCCAGGAAAAGACCAGCCCGTTTTTTTCAGCCTTACGGATCTGACTTCTCAATTTTGATCTAAAACTGCCCCAGAGCGCATCCGCAGTTTCAGGCAGATCAAACAGCATCCTGACCTTGTTGGCATTTATGTCTGTAGACTGTTTAAGTCCTGCGATATCGAATTCGGGTTGCTGACCTCGTATTTCAACAGATTTGCATTTTAAATGATCTGCCAACGAATTAATAGATATAAGTAATTCTTTTTTTGTCTCATCATTATTTGCCAGAATATCTCCTATATCACAATAAGGCAAAGATACAAGCTGATTTAACAGAAAAGGCAGCTTCATGTGGATTGCAGGCAGGATGCCGCAAACCGAGTTGTTTTTTTCAGCAATAAGATAATATCCTTTATGTCCATATGCCTGTTCTACAGTATCTTTCCAGGCAAAAAGATGGTATGGAGAAACATCCGGGTGACTTTCCACATAGGCATCCCATTTCTCCTTGTCTTTTGGTCCTGCCTGAGTAATGTTGACTTCAGCCATGTCATTGCCAATAATCAGGACTTTAAATTAACCACAGACGGGCACAAACAGATAACTACCTTTTTTTAGCCACAGACGAACACAGACACACACAGACGTTTATTGCGGCTGCCGCCAAATCGAAAGAAAAAGTAGGCGCTTCGCGAATAAACAGCTTTCGCCATTTGCTGTCTTCAGGCCTATTATGTTGATCCTGTTATCCTGTCAGAAAGGTTTAAGGTTAATTGTTGAATTGAAGCACTGATTTTATCTCCGACAGATCCTTAGCGACTTTTATCGCTTCTTTCACTGCTTCAAGCAAAGCAAGATTCTCAACCCCTCGAATAGATGGCATAAGGCTTAGGCCGGAAGCTCCAAA
>JALUUH010000196.1 GCA_027021445.1 Gammaproteobacteria bacterium | reverse complement strand
GTGTTGGTGCCCCCTTTGGCCATATTTGGTATTCAGAAAGTCTATTGGTATTGTGCAGCAAAATGTAAGTTATTTTGCGGGTTGCCCCATAAGGGCAGCTTATGGAGGGGCTTGAGCCGTATGATGGGAAACTATCAAGTACGGTTCTGAGGGGGGAAATCGGGCCGCAAGGCCCGTGACCTACCCGGTGCGAATAAAACGGAGGGGTGATGAGAAACTTAGGAATTATAATTATCACGTCATTTCTGCTTAGTGGTTGTGTGACCACGAAGATTATGAAAGCAAGCTATTCATCACAGGTTGATCCAGATTATTTATTTTCTACCAATAAAGCTATAGCTGTACTTGTCGCGGAAAATGAAAACACATTAGAAACAAAATATTATGTCAATCAAGTAGTCGAAGGGCTTAAGGAGCGTGGGTTTCAAAATGTGTATTCATACAAAAATGTAAATGAAGCAACGGTGCCAATAGATATAACGGTTATAATAAATGTCAGTAAGAAAATAGATTCATACCAGTATCAAGGTGCCAATTTGGGGTTAGTGGATAGTGGGAGAACCACCACAAACTGTACCGGCTGGGGATACTCAGTTAACTGCACACAGAACAACCAAAAGACTATAGGCATTACAGGTTACTCTACAAAGACAGGTTATCTAACGGGGTACTATTTCGCAGCTAACTGGTTTTCTTTGCCATCTGAGAAAAAAATAATGTTTACGTTTGCGGCTTCGTTTGAAGATAAGTGCTCAGATCGTGCTGTCTATGAATTTTTAATAGATGAAACAATAAAGAGAGTGGATTTTCAAAAGCCGAATAAATACGACTATTCGGTTCAAATGCCAGAAAATTACTCATGTGTGTACTAATTTCGCCTAACAAGTCGCTGGAGATTGACGACCAACAGCGGGTTTCCGTTCAATAGGTTATTGAGCATACACGGTTTACATTATTCCAAGCTGGTTGCTACTTTTTGTTGGGCGGAAGGTAGCATCGAGTTAAGCATATGAAGAAACTAATTGATCTTTCAAACGAAGAAGCAAGAAAACATTTCCTTAAGGGGACTAGCTATTTCAACGCAAAGACTTTGGGGACGTTGAAAGACTTTGGGGACGTTGTTGAAGACTTTGGGGACGTTGTTGCACACTATGCAAAACTATTTTACAGGCAAGAATAAAAACATCACAAAAATGTGATATACTTTCAATACTTGACCGGGTAGAAGACTTTGGGGACGTTGTTG
>JALUUH010000195.1 GCA_027021445.1 Gammaproteobacteria bacterium | reverse complement strand
ATATACTTATACTTCCTTTATTGTTTAATCCTAAATATCAGGTTTTTATTATACAGGTATTGGTAAACAGAAAAAGAGCGGAATTGCTAAAAATGGGTTAACCCATTTTTAGCGAGTGTGCTTATAAGCACATATAAGACAGAATACTATGCCTAATTTTTGTTCAGTCAAGTGCAAATTTATAAAGAGCATTTTAAGTTTTATAATTTACATTACCCTATAAATTCAGGCATTATTTTTACGGACTTTAATTTATGGCGAAAGTTACTTTTTGTTGGGAGCTCGGTGGCGGCTATGGGCATTTAGCGAGTTTTAAACCAGTGGCGGATTGTTTGGTTAAACGACAACACACGGTTTCTGCTTTACTGCGCACCTGTCAATATGCAGATAAATTTTTTGATGCAGAATCGATACAATATTCATCGGCTCCTATATGGCATTCTGTAAAGCAAAGCACGTCACCAACCATTAGTTATGCAGATATTATTGCTCGGCAGGGGTATCATTCAACTTCATCTTTGCTTGCTTTAGTAAAGCAATGGTGTGATAAATTACAGGCTTATGAAACTGAGTTACTTATCGTTGACCATTCGCCAACCGCATTGATCGCAGCAAAAATATTAAATTTGCCTTCGACCTTGTTCGGCACAGGTTTCGTTTCGCCGCCATCAGTTTCCCCTTTGCCTGCTATTGTTCCCTGGCTTAATCCTGATCCAGCATTTATAAAAAAAATAGAAGATGATGTGCTTGCTGTTATTAATAAAGTATTGCAACATTTTAATTGCGAAAAATTAAATCACTTATACGAGCTATTTGCCGTTGAAGAAGATTTTTTATGTACCTTACCTGAGCTTGATCATTATGATAAGCGTGCCGCGGATGCCTATTGGGGGCCAGTATTTTATGCCACAAGTGGCGTTGATGCACACTGGCCTGAGAAAACCAGCTTAAACAAAAACAGATGCCGAGTATTTGTTTATACAAATGCTGAATATAAATTTGTACACAAAATGTTCAAAAGCCTCAAATCTATTGACGCAGATTTTCTTATTCATTGTGCGGGGCTAACGGAAGAAGAGCTGATACCTTATAAATCGAATAATGTGGTTTTTTCAATTGACCCTGTTAAAATATCCAGTATTGCTAATAAAGCGGATCTTGTTATATGCCATGCAGGGCATGGGATGGTCTCAGCTATATTGTTAATGGGGATACCTTTGTTACTTATCCCAACACAACTGGAACAATGTA
>JALUUH010000194.1 GCA_027021445.1 Gammaproteobacteria bacterium | reverse complement strand
TCAATTTATGGGATAAAACAAAAATAATTAATCCTTTCAAATAAAAAGCACTGTGTCCATCTGTGTTAGTCTGTGGTAAATCAAAGTTTGTCGGCAGTCTGCCGATAGGTGAATAAGACAATCACTCTGCTCAGAGCAAACCAGGGGGAATCCTAGGACGCAGAGCAACGGGGCTAATGGATCGGGAAGAGTAGAAAAGTTTCCGTCCGATGTCAGCCGAGCCGCCGGAGGTTATATACTTCCGGCGGCTTTTTGTGTTGGGGATGGATTTTGGAGCAAGAATGTTATAATGAGACTATGTAGTCAGGGTTGCGGAATAGCAGATATTGAAACAAATTGTCACGATGAAAGACCTGACCCCACTTCTAACAGTAGAGATGATATCTTGCGGAGGTATGCAGCATGAAAGTGAAACAACAGGCAATAAAGGAGCTAGAGACGCTTAGACCTACAGAGTTGATGAAAGTCTATGATCTGATACTTTCATTCAAGCAGACAACACCAGAACAAAAGGTGAAGGAAGAAACGTCGGGTTATGCAAAAGTGAGAAAGGCACTTAAACAGTATCAAGGTTCTATGAGCGAGGATATATTGTCAGCCAGGAAAGATAGAATATGAATTTGTTTTTTGATACATCAGCACTCGTTAAGTTTTTTCACGAAGAGGAGGGGACCCAAGCTGTTACAACGTTAATAACTCAAGAAAATAATATCTGGATTTCAGAACTTGTACGAATAGAGTTCACAAGCGCTTTATTCAGAAGATTTAGAAATAACGATATAAACGATACGCAGTTGAATGATGCAATCACAGGATTTAAGGAAGAAATATCCTTTTTCAACATAGAACCATTATGGCACGTCATTATTAAAGAGGCAGAATCATTACTGGAAAAATATGGCAAAATCCAAGGACTCCGAACGTTAGACGCCTTACATCTCGGATCTTTCAACTTAATTGCAGAGAATGATTGGTTCTTTGTGGCAGCAGATGAAAACCTTTGCAAAGTTACGCAACTCATGGGATTTCAAAGCATAAACCCCCTTAAATTTCACGATAAATAGCGTATTATTAGGTACATCCACCCTGATAAAAATCAGTTTTGCGGCCGGACCGGTCGGAAAAACGGTAAGCGGTTAATTAACCCCATCTTCCTTTCGTGTTTTCTATGTGTCATGATGTTTTCAACTGAAAGGAGGCATCATCATGGCAAAGGATTTAAAGTTGTTTTCCCTTAAACAGAAGGAGCGGTTC
>JALUUH010000193.1 GCA_027021445.1 Gammaproteobacteria bacterium | reverse complement strand
ACGTTAGCATCAATGAATTATCATCCCAGCATGATATACGTATTTTGGTGATACGAACTTTGCTCACCTATTTAGAATTGGATGATTACCTACAGGGCGGAACACCCGTATATTCGGTGTACCAGTGATTATTTGGGTGAACAAGGAATGTTAGAACTGCAAGCCTCGAAGGTACGTTTGCGTTATCAACGTTTACGCGCACCCACATCGTTAACAGAGCTTGCAACAGCGCTTCACCAAAGAGCACTGAAACGTGAGAGGGCAGAACTCAAGCGGTTAAAAGTTGCCAGGTAGATGCATTGGCGACACATTTTGGTGACTCCTTAGAGAAACCTTGCGGACATTGCTCATGGTGCTTGCAAAAAACCAACGAGGCGAGATTTCTTTGTGGTGTAACTTCGCCCAAGCTTACTCGTGCAAGGCTTTCCAAGCATCCACTCTTTGGCTCAATGGAAAAAATTCCGTTTAGGGAAGTTATGGCGCAATTTTCTTAAGCGGTGCTCGTAAATGTATCCAATTCAGTAGAATTCCTTTTCCACTAAACCGTATAAACAAGAAAGTTATCCGAGTTTTCTTTTAAGACGATAGTTTTTCTTTAATGATGGGGCAACAAAACCCAGCATACCGAGACCCATAAGTAATAAGGAAGAGGGTTCTGGTACTTCCGCCGCGTATCCAAAAGCCTGAATTTCGGAGACTGCAAATTCACCATCGCCGTCATAATTATTGCCGCTGAAGCGTAAACGATCCGTCAAAAAAGGAATGGGTAATAACGGGGTTTGCTGCAAATCATTGCCTGGGTTTGGTCGTGTTTGAAGACCCCAGCCATATGGGTCATAATTGGCGATATCCATGGCTAATTCCCAGCTGTCTCCATCCCAATATTCCAAGGTATAGCTGTCATTGTCATCTGCTTGTACGATAAAGCTTTCGATGTAAAACGAGGCGCCTAAATCTAACATAATATAATTATTTTGGCTCGCTGCACTCTGAGTAGCATCCCACCACACCGTATTTTGATCCCATTGACTGGATTGAGGAAGGAAAACACCATCAACCAGAGAATTCGCTCTTGCTTGCGCATCAGCGGGAACATCACCTCCCATCCCACCACCGGTAAAAAATTCGCCTTGTAGGGTAACGTCTGCGCCTTCGAGTACATTGATCGATACGGCTTGTGCATTACTTGCAGCAAAGCAGCCCAAGCATAATAAAATAGTTGTTGTAAGATTTTTCATTGTTATAACTCCTAAGCTCTCGTCGAGTGAATTGTGGAAACAATTTATTTGATGGTAAAGCTCAGAAAAATAAACGAAATAATTTCTCACAAATAATAATTCTATATGCGCATAATGTATATTATGTTAAATAAAGTCAGACGGCGAATTAATTATTTTCGTGATAGACTCAACGCATATAAATAATATAGTTAGTATAAATATCAAAATGAAATCTTTAGAACATATACTTGAAAACTGGCTGTTTAATAGTCGGTGGTTGCTTGCTCCGTTTTATGGCGGACTTGTTGTTGCTATCGTCTTATTATTAATAAAGTTTGCACAAGAGTTTATTATGTTTGCGCCGACGATTCTCGATGCTGACCTTAAAATGGTTATGCTGAAGATATTAGTACTCGTAGATATCACGTTACTCGCCAATCTGCTACTCATTATTATTTTTGCGGGTTACGAAACCTTTGTATCAAAAATCGACCACACCCATTCCGAAGACCGACTCAGCTGGATGGGAAAGGTTGATTTTTCCGGTTTAAAAATTAAGCTTTTTGGCTCTATTGTTGCGATTTCGGGTATTGAGCTATTAAAAGCCTTCCTTCTTTTTGATAAGTACACCGATAAACAACTCATGTGGCTTGTTATTATTCATTTAACATTTGTTATTTCAGGTCTACTTTTTACCTATATGGATAAGGTGTCTGCCCAAACAAGAAAGGTAGAAAGTGAATCTGCTGACATCACCACCCCTCCTCCACCTCCAAAATAATATTTTTTGTTCGGGAAATGTACGCAATCAGGTTTGTTCGCAGTAGGTCAGTCTGTTCTAGGACAAGCTCCTAGGGCCTGGTAAAACATTTCAGCAGGATGCAACACCTGTCGATTGGTGCCGTGCATGATCTGATGCCGACAACTAAAACCTGAAGCCACGATGATTGTTGCGGATGCGGCTTTGTCGATACGGGGAAATAAAGTCAAACGACCGATATCCATTGATAAATCGTATTTTTGCCTGTCATAACCAAAAAAACCGGCCATGCCACAACATCCAGGTGGGGTTAATTCTGCTACTAGGCTGGGTATCATGTCGTTGAATAATTTTGTTGGTGCCAGGCCTGCGATAGCTCGTTGGTGGCAATGAACATGTACGAGTAGTTTGTTTTTTGGTGTTGGCCAGGTAATATTTGATAATCGGTCTTTTGCATTGCGACTAATAAACTCTTCAAATAGAAATATTTTTTTAGCGATGATGTCTACTTTTTTTTTGTCCTGTGGTTCGAAACATAAGGCGCTGGCTTCATCGCGATAAGTTAATATTTCGGAGGGTTCTAACCCTATCATTGGAATGTTTTCGATTGCTCTGGCATGAAGGTAGTCTAAGGAATCATGTAGTCGAGTACTCGCCTGCTCTACTAATCCTTGGCTTAAGGGTAGACGCAGTGACGGAAAAAAAGGCGATAATGCAACAATATAACCCAGCTTTTGCAAACTCAGTATCGCCTTTTGGGCCATCGAAACATCGTAAAATTCGGAAAATACGTTATTCAATAATATAACATCTGGTTTGGATGTATTTGATTGTTTGGCCTTGTATTGTTTAAACCAATGGCTTAAACGCTGCGAGGATAATTGTGGAAGTGTGCGGTTATTATGGACGGAAAAAATTGATTTTATTATTTGACTACTGAGTATCACATTGGCAAAACCAGGAAATTTACTCGCTACTAAATTTATTTTTTCGAGATTCTGTATCAGTTTGCTAATAAGCGGTTTTGAATGTTGTTGGTAATAGTGTTGAAGATGTTCTGCTTTTAATCGAGCCATATCCACCCCGGCCGGACATTCGGTCTTACACGATTTACATCCTAGACATAATTCGAGCACTTCATGCAATGCCTCATCACAGATCGCTTCTTTAAATAGAGGGTCTGCGAGTAATTGTCGAAATACATTTGCCCTACCCCGTGTTGTGTCCTTTTCTAATTGGCTTGCTTGATAAGAAGGACACATGGCACCGGTGCCCTGTTGTCGCCTGCAAACTGCGGCACCATTACATTTTTCAACAGCGGCAATTAATCCACCGTTCGCCGACCAATCGAAAAATGTCTGAATAGGCTTTGCTTCGATTTTTTTTTCGACAGGACTTATCGCGGTTGCTCGTAAGCCAGCATTAATAGGCGGGCAATCAAATAGCTTTCCTGGGTTTAGGATATTATTAGGGTCAAAGCTTTTTTTTATTTTATGCAGCGATGCATAAAGTTCAGATCCTATTTGTTGTTCAATATAGGCGCCTCGTGCTTTTCCATCACCGTGTTTAGCGGACAACGAACCCCCAGATTCCATAAGTAAAGCGAGTATTTCTCGGCTAAGTATGTCTAACTTAGATCGATCATTTATTTCTTTTAGGTTTAATAGCGGTCGTAAATGCACTAAACCTCTGGATACGGAACCGTAATACACACACGCCACCTGGTGTGATGCCATGACAGCTTGAACCTGCGCAACAAATTGCGGCAAAGCATCAACGGGTACGGCACTGTCTTCTATAAAAGTCACCGCCTTTTTTGCACCGTCCATGCCCATTAACAAACCCAAGGCAGAACGACGGGTGGTCCATGCCTCGTCGAGCTGAGTATGCGTTAATAGTGGGAAATGATATCCGAGAGCGCTGTTTTTGAATCTTGTGAGCAGTGTATTGGCATTTTGTGTTAAGGCTTTATTTTGCGGGCTGGGCAATTCGTTTGACTGCAACTCAATAAGCAGTAGCGCCTTAGCCTTTTTATCCAACCATGTAGGGGATACCAGGGATATTAATACCTCATCGAGTAATTCAATCGCTACCGCACCGGCTGCTTTAGCGATACCCGTAGCATGCAAGGCATCTTTTAGAGAATTAAAATGGGCTGCTATCATTAAACGATTGGTTGGTTTTGCTCGGAGCTTGACCGTGGCCTGGGTAATAATACCTAAGGTACCTTCACTGCCACAGATTAATGGAACAAGGCTAAACGCTGCGCCACTGCTATTCCATGGTTGTTGATTAAGTACTTTGTCGATGGCGTAACCCACATTATTAGGAACATCGATATTGAGATATTGATTTTTGATCAGTGCTTTGTATTGTTCTATTTCGTGATATACCGTTTGGTATATTTTTCCTTCGGCATTATTAAATTGTAATTTTTGCGCTAAACCTTGTTCCGTTAAATTATGGAGTAGCATTACTTCAGCGGTTGCTAAAACGATGCTCAGCGAAATAATATGATCAACGGTCTCGCCATAAATCGGGCTATGCGCTCCCCAGGCATTGTTGCCAATCAGGCCAGCAATATTCGCCCGTGTTAATGTTGATGGATCGGGTGCAAACATGAGGCCTTTTTCTGCAACGGCTTGATTAAGCACGCTGACTACAACACCGGGCTCCACAACAGCTTGTTGTGCCGCATAGTCTATTGAGATAATGCGATTCATATAACGTGAAAGATCAAGAATAAAGCCTTCTCCAACGACTTGCCCTGCGAGACTTGTACCTGCTCCGCGTGCAATTAATGGAATTTGATATGCTTCCGCAATTTTTCTGATCTCAATGCAATCACTTTCTGAGCGCGGGAGAATAACCGCCCAAGGTAAGGTTTGATAGATGGATGCATCGCTGGCGTATAACATACGCCATAGCTTGTCTTGATGGACATCACCGCTAATCGCATTGCCAATCTCACGCAAGGCAGAAATGGCTTTAGCAGGAAGAGGGGCTTTTTTATCGGCTATTGCTGTGTTCATGTTTGTTGTTGATTATTTTATTTTCAAGGCTTATAACCCGACAGTTCCAAATAACCGCGACCGGTTACAGGTTCATTTTTAATACGGCCTTTAACCTCAACTGCACCTTCCCAATAAATTGGCGTGAGCTTCATTTCTTGATCTAACATGACCGCTTTTACTTCAAGGTCGATACGCTGTTGCGCAGAAAATATTTTCCAATGGATGGGATAGCGAATACCTGTTGATGGACTTTGCCAGGTGTTCAAAATGCTTAACTGAATTTGCTCAAATACTAAGGGAGTAGACTGCCCCTTTTCTGAAATAAGATTTCCTTTACTATATGCGCTAGTCGATCCATCCTTTTTGCGCAATTGATAATACATAAGGTCTGCACCGTTACTCAGTTGCAGCGCAAACCAATCCCAACCGGCGAGATCATCCCCTAGGGCATAACTAGACCATTCTCGATCTAACCAAGACAAACCACGAACTTCAATAACTTCCCCAGCACGCTGAATCCTACCTCGGCTCGCCATCCGGGTTGCCGAATAATAGTAAGAGGCCTGCCCCACTTGCTCGCTTTTCTGGCTAAGTCCTTTATCTCCCTGCAATATCAATGATTTAGCAGGGTTTAGTAACAATGAAACGGCAATGTTTTGTGTCGTTGCGGTCAGCCTGAGTGGAAAAAAGTCAGTACCGCTACTTTGCACGCTCCAATCTTCCAGCCATACCCGAAACGGCTTTGCTTGCGCACCTGCTAAGCCCAGCTTACTGGCCCTAGAAAATCTTCCAAAGTGGTAAAATTCTCCGTTATCTATGTCGGTTAATGCGAAGTGAGCCATATAAACATGCGCAGTAGACCATGCTGATTGACGTGGGATCTCTTCACTCGTGAGGCTTTCTCGGAAGAAGGTTAGCTGGTATCCAAAATGCTGCCCGGCTGTTGATTTTAGATTGCCCGTAAAATACCACCACTCCGTTTTATAGTCCGGGTGCGGGCCATGGTCATCCGGAAATTGAAATGTACGAGGCGATATAACTCGCTTAAAACCCTGATCCATAGTCCGAATGTCTCCACGCAGCATATCGAGAAAGTCTGAGCCTGTTTGATTCGTGCCTTGTGGAGCCTGTGATTGCGGCCATAACAAGCCTATGACGAGTGCAATCAATACGCTTAATAGTGCCGCTGTAAACTTTTTTTTATGCGTTATCACCGGCCTATTCCGCTTTAAGTGCCAATGAAGGCGGAGTATTTGCCATTCGGTATGCAGGGTATAGTCCCGCAAGCAGCGCTGCGAGCAATGCGAGCATCAATGCATTGATTAGTTGCGGACTGCTAATGATGATATCCATGCTCCAACCAAATGAACGTCGATTTATCACATGAACTAATACCAGGGATAATAACAAACCGAGGGGCAAGGAAATCAACCCGATAAATGCGCCTAAAAATCCCGTTTCCAAGCTGACGAGTTTCCATAAATCGCCAGGAGTTAAGCCAACGGCGCGCAATACGGCAAATTCTCTAGCGCGTTCTAACTGTAGTGCCAACAACGCGGACAATATGCCAATGAATGCCACCCCTACCGTCAAAATCCGCAGTACATCGGTTATCGCAAAAGTACGATCAAACACCTTCAAAGTCGCCTGGTGAATAGCCGTTTTGCTATTAATTGATAAGGGCAAATCCGCAGGGATAATTTGACCTAATTCCTTTAATACAGCTTGCTCATAAGATCCATCTTGCAAATAAAGCCCGACGCTACTCACTCCATCGTCTTGCCAATAATGCTGATAGTGCTCGCGTGAAATAACGACCCTACCCCGTTCCGAAGAATAGTCTGAATACACCCCTACAATCTCAAATAAAGTAATGCCTAAGTGTGTGGGCAATTGAATATGATCGCCATTGCTTACGCCATGTCTAAACGCATAAGGTTCTGACACAATAACCGCAGCGCGCTGGTTAAATGCCTGCCATGCTTTTTTACGCTCACCTGCGATAAACTTAAACGCAAAAAAATCATCTTCAGGCAGATCAAAAGCGATAAGATCAACTTCGCCGTTATGGGTTTGCAATATAGTTCTTCGGCCTTTGGATAATGCTTTTACATGCTCAAGCTGGCTGAGTTTTTCGATAAACCCAGGATCAAGTTTAGAAAGCGTAAGATGTTCATCAATACGCGGAACGGAAATATGTATATCAGCACGTATGCTTTGCTCAATCCAGTGAGTGACGGCACCACGAAAACTTTCTATCATGATAGAAACTCCTAAGGTAGTCGCTACAGCAATGCTTAAAGCGACCATGGCAATGCCTGTGCGACTTACGGAACGTGCGACACTATTTAATGCCATTACTGTTTTTGTCCCTATCTTATTCCCCAGAAGATGACGCAAACGAATCGCTGATGAGGTAATAATTTGCGGTACGAATAGGCTATAGCCAATCACTAATAGAAATAACGCGATAAAACTGAGTGCTAGATGATGGGATGGAATCAGTAATATAAGCACGCCTATAAACATAATCAATAAACCAAGCTTTACTAACAGCGGCAATTGTTTTTTGACTCGTTGCTCTATAGTCATTCGACACAGTGCTATATGTGGTCGTGTTTTTCTCACTTCTGCGGCCGGTAATATAATGGCCACGCTGGTCGCTACTAAGCCCAATAACACGCCTTTAAGCAATGATACGCTTGAGATTGACATATTGGAATGATTGAACGACAGATATAAATCATTCATCGTACGTGTAACGATATCAGTTAATCCATAACCTAATATTATACCGAGCACACAGCCAAGTGCCGTGCCTATTATTCCAAGCACCAAGGCCTCAATATATATAATTCGTGAAATTTCTTCTCCAGTGGCGCCAAGTACACGTAATGTGCTAAATAATTCGCGCCGTTGAACGACCGAAAAACTCATGCCGTTATAAATAATAAAGGCGCCGACCATTAATGCTAACAAACTCATTGCCGATAAATTTGTACGAAATGCATTACTCATTTCAGCAAGCGCATCATTATCAGATTGTACCGATATCAACAGCGAGCCTTCTGGTAGAGACGCTTCTATTTTTGCCATATCAGAAAGTCTATTTTCATCATTAGCAATGATAAGTTCGATACGACTCAGGCGCCCGATTAAACCAAGACTTTCTTGTGCAGTGGAAATATCTGTTAATATAAGGTCATCGAGTACTGAGCTGCCTTGAGAATGTGATCCCGATATATTTTGCACAGAGGTCTGTGGAATATAGGCAATCAAGTTGAACACTTGAGTGCGATCACCAAAGGTAATGTTGATCGAGTCCCCAATGTTTAATGACAGTGCCTGTGCTCTGGTTTTTGTCATTAAAAGGCTAAAGGGCTCAGTTAGCAAACGAGTTATGATCGTTCGATTACTTTGTCCATTATGAGAATTTTCATCGGACAAATTGATACTCGAGGAAAAATTACGAAATGCCCCATCGGTAAATCGATCTATTCCTATCAATTTAAAGGTGTAAGCTGGAAAATCCTTGGATTTGCCGATGGCCTCGATAATAGGTGTCGATTGCCGGACACCCTGTTTTAACCGCAATTCCAAATAAACTTTTTCATCAACACCTTTTGGCCCGCCAACAATATGATGAGTGGTCTTGCCTTTTATCACTTGGTTTGCACGTTCAAAAGCCTGTAATGCACTTGCATTCGCTAAATCAACCGCGATAACTACGGCAACACCCATGGCTATACCTAAAACGGATAATATCAACAACCAAGGATGGCGTTTAAAGTGGCGGATATTAGCGAGTATGAGTGACCGACATAGCATCGTATTACACAGTACAGAGTTTGCCATTTTTAATGGTCAAAACACGATCGGTTATGCTTGCGGTTTCTTTGCTATGAGTGACCACGATTAAAGTGGCTTTCGTTTTATTTAACATCGAATCCAATAAAGCTAAAATTTTTTCACTGGTTTCAGCATCAAGATTTCCTGTTGGCTCATCCGCAAGAATTAACACCGGTTCATGTATCAATGCGCGAACAATCGCAATGCGTTGTTGCTCGCCCCCCGATAAATTTTCTGGATAACTATCTAGACGATGACTTAAAGAAACTTCATCAAGTAAACTTAAAGCATATTCCTTACCCTGCTGGTTTTTTTTATTCGCGAGCTCCAGCGGTAACAGTATATTTTCTAAAACGCTTAAAGTGGGAACGAGATTGAAGAACTGAAATATAAAACCGATATGATCACGTCGAAATAAAGTGCGTTGCGTTTCATTCATTGCGGTGATGTCATGCCCATTAACAGTGATGCTGCCAGAGTCGGGTAAATCGATACCGCTTAATAAATTGAGCAAGGTCGTTTTTCCACAACCACTGCGGCCAAATAATGCAACACGTTCAGAACGCAAAAACTGTGCAGTTAACTCATGATAAATGGTATTTTTCTGCTCACCATCAAAATAGTTTTTTTCGACACGATCCAAGATGACCAATGGGGAGACTAACGGGGAGTTATCGGTTCTGATTTTTTCCATGAACTTGCTCATATTTTCATATAGAGTATTTTATGTACATAATGGCAATTTACCCATCAATACTCATCAATGAGAAAATAAAAAAAATCATAATGTTGTTGTTTTAGCGAGTGTTTTTTATTTTGGCAGAAAATATGCAATGTATATCCGGTGAATGATAATTTATGTTATTGGGAGAAACGATATGAATGCAACATATTCTAAAGCCTATTATGAAAACGTGAGCAGATTACTACTATCGCGAGCAACAAAATCAATTTCTCAAAAAGATCCCGAACAAGTTTTAACCGCTACACTCGAAATGGTATCGCATTTTTTGAATATGAACAAAGGCAGAATATTCCTTTGGGATACACAGACTGCAAAATTAGTGATTCGTTATTCGCATGGACTAACCGCAGAGCAAATCCATCTCGGAAAATATGAAATATCAGAAGGAATTACTGGAGAAGCATTAGGTTCTGGAAATACCTTAGTCATAAAGAACGTAAAAACTGATCCACGTTATACAGGAAAAGTTTCTTCTTCTATTCCCAAGGAAAAGTGGTCTAAATCGTATATAGCTGTTCCGATTAATGATGCAGATCATGCTCTCGGCGTATTAGCCGTGGAATATAATTGCAACAACGATGAAGACGTTAAGCAAAGCACTCATATTTTAAATAAGATCGCAGCAATGATGGCGAAAATCATTCACCAATATGAGTTAAACGATTTTTCTGTTTATCAAGCGGCTTAGGGAGCTCCATTGATATTTAGAAATATTCAACATAAAGCCCATTAATCAAACTAAAAGCAGTCCCTCTCTCCCTCTAATTGCAATTTCCCTCTAAATTGCAATCCTCGCCTGGCAGTTTTCCCTATACAATCTGCCAGGCTTTTTTTAAGCTATTCAGTCGTTCTAATCGTTAACCATTTTCACGCTATGGATGAACGACGAACAAGCTATAAAGCTTTATATTTCAATGACTTATATTTATCACTAAGCAATCAGCTGCGAAATCTAGGATAATGTATGCAAATTTCTCGACCTGATGAACAATATGGCAATGGCGATACTTCCTTTAAAGCCGCTGGCGGTGAGGCTGGTGTGCGTAAGCTGGTGAATGACTTTTACGATCAGATGGAACAATTACCGGAAGCAAAAATAATTCGTGAAATGCATAGTGCGGATCTCACTGAATCACGCGATAAGCTGCATCTTTTTTTATGCGGGTGGTTAGGTGGCCCGCGTTTATATCAAGAGAAATACGGGGGAATGAGTATTCCCAAAGCACATAGTCATCTGAAAATTGGTGAGCACGAGAGTAAAACATGGATTCTTTGCATGCAAAAAGCACTCGATAAACAAGCTTACAAAGAAAGTTTCAAGCGGTATTTAATCACCGAATTAAGAAGGCCCGCTGAAGCTTGTCGTACTCTTTAATAGTAAAAAACCTTTGCACAAAAAACGATTGCGTGCCCATCCCTTATTGAATATTCGGCGTAAAAAATCGCGCCATTAATGACTGAGATATGGATGCCCCAAATTTATCGGCAAATCTATCAATGTAATTAGGTCTTGGTGTGTAGTCCGCAATCTTCTCAATACCAATGATCTCACGTGCCACTTTACTGGTGCTCGCGAGACCGTCTATCAATCCAAGCTCAAGACTTTTTTCACCGGACCATACTAAGCCCGATGTTAACTTCGAGTTGTTTTTTAAGCGGTCTCCGCGCCCTGCTTTAACCGCATCAATAAATTGCTTGTGTACATTATCGAGAAGTGATTGCATATGTTTTTTATGTTCTTCCTTCATGGGCGAAAATGGATCCAAGAAAGCTTTATTTTCACCGGCGGTGAGCACTCTACGCTCTACTCCCAGTTTCTTTATAGTATCTACAAATCCATAACCATCCATGAGCACGCCTATAGATCCTACTAAGCTGGCTTTATTGGCATAGATTTCATCCGCAGCTGCTGCAATGTAATACGCCGCCGATGCGCCAATATCGGTAATTACCGCATAGACTTTGATATCCGGGTGCAGCGATCTTAAGCGTTTAATTTCATCATAAATATAACCTGCTTGAACAGCACTACCACCAGGGCTATTTATCCGTAATATGATTCCTTTGGTATGTTTATCTTTGAAAGCAGCGCGTAGACCTTTCACCACATTATCCGCGCTTGCAAAAGCGTTTTCAGCGATGGCTCCTTTGACTTCAATAACGGCGGTATGATCACTGCCTAGACTAATATCCCCTCCTTCATCCGGAAGAAAAAGAACGACGAGGACAACCAGGTAAAGTAAAAAAGCGCTTCGAAAAAAGATACTCCAGCGCCGCGAACGCCTTTGCTCGTTAAGAGAAGCAAAGGCTAATCGATTGACCAGATCCTTTTCCCAGGACTCTTTATGCTGGCGAGTCTCGTTAAGTGATATATCGGGTTGCGGAGAATTTGAGTGGTCTTTTAGGTCATTTTCAGTCCAAGGGTCTTTCTCATTACTGGGGTCTATTTTTTCTTTTTTAAAATCATTATGTTCCATACTAATTCCCTAACCAAGCATAAAGTGCTTTGGTTTCAGTTAAACATGCAATGGGTTGTTGTTTCCATAATCGGTCTTCCGAATGTGCTCCGCAAGTTACTCCGATGGCATCTACATTGGCATTATTTGCCATTTGCAAGTCATACTCCGTATCTCCAATCATCAATGCTTCGTTTGCTGGTATTCCAAGTATGTCTAAAATATCCAGTAGCATTTGCGGGTTTGGTTTGGACAAAGCTTCATCAATACAACGTGTTGTATGAAATATTTTTGCTAATTCGGTGCGTGCTAAAACATCATTCAACCCGCGTCTTCCTTTACTCGTGGCAACGGCTAAAAAATAACCATGTCTCGCTAAAGAAAGCAGCATTTCATAGACACCCGTATACAGTTGGGATTGTTCTTTTTCTGCATGAAAATAATAGTGCCGATATCGTTCTTTGAAGCGTGCGCATAGCTGAGGTGAACTAAATGCGGGAAACAAGGCGCATATCGCTTCCTCCATGCCAATACCAATGATGTTTCTAATGTCTTCATCGGGTGGAGACTCTAAGTTCAAGTCTTTTGCAGCTGATTGAAAACACTGAATTATCTCCCTATGGGAATCCATAAGTGTCCCATCCCAATCAAATACAAGCAATTTATATTTAGCATGCATCATTTTCTGACCTCAAACAATTTAATACCTGTGTTAAACCCGTGGGCAATGGAGCTTCTATGATTATGGGTTCGTCGCTGCCCGGATGTTGGAATCGAAGTTTGCAAGCATGCAGAAACAAGCGATTCAGCCCAATACCTTTTAGTTGTTGATTGAAAACCGGGTCTCCATATTTTGCATCTCCGGCGATAGGTTGATTAATATGGGCCGAGTGCACACGGATTTGATGCGTTCTGCCGGTTAATAATTCTATCTCCGCATAAGAGCAACAATTGAAACGCTCTAATCGATGAAAGACCGTTTTAGAGGGTTTGCCTTCTTCGCTAACACATACCATACGTTCGCCCGAAACTTTGGTATTTCTCAATAATGGGGCATTCACTCGAATCTTATCATTCGCCATTCTATCTTTAAGCAATGCCACATAGTGTTTTTCAATTCGGTTTTCCCGAATCAGCTGATGAAAGCCGCGTAATATACTGGTTTTTTTCGCCAATACAAGGCAACCTGAAGTATCACGGTCAAGTCTATGTACCAATTCTAATCTCTTGCTTAGAGGGTATAGAGAACGCATGGTCTCGATAACACCTAGGTTTATTCCACTACCACCATGAACCGCAATACCTGTAGGTTTATTAACCACCAAGAAGTCCTTATCTTCGTAAATCACTGACTTAGAAAGCAACTCTTCTAATCGATGATTGCGTGCCGGGCTGGTTTTTGCATCAGATAATCTCAGTGGCGGAATTCTGATAATATCTCCAGACTGGAGCTTATAAGTTGGTTTTTTCCGGCCTTTGTTCACTCTGATCTCACCCTTACGTAGTAAACGGTAAACAAGGGTTTTGGGCACACCTTTTAGGTGATTGATAAGAAAATTATCGATTCGTTGCCCACTGGTTTCAGCGTGAATCTCAATGAATTGAACGGATTTTATTGGCTTACACATAGCTATAAAAAATAAAGATAAAACTATAAATTAAAAGGGGACTTTAAGAATTTGCTAGCTAAATGAAAACGCTGTAAAATTATCAACCACGCAAAAAAGCAAATTATAGAATTTAAGCTAAAGTTATCACTCTAACTTAATACTTAAAGAAGTGAATTTTAGTTATATACCTAACTTAAATAAACATTATATGAGATTTTTACGATTTGCGATGTAATTTATAAATAAAAACCGCAAATTTTGCATTTACACCATGGGATTTAACGAAACAAATGGCCCATGTGGAGATTATACCTGAGATCAATCCTCGGGAATTTAATATTAACACACGCTCATACCGGTACTAGCCGGTGGGAAACAGAATAATCAGAATCGCAAAACATTTCTATCTAAATGCGATGGCGTCTCAGCCTCCGTATGCTGACGTCGTTTAGGGCCACATTGGTCACTATTATAGCTGTACACCCACTCGCGGTGGTTTTTGAGCATTAGTAGCGAGAATACTGAATCATGAAAAGAATGTTGTTTAACGCAACTCAAAAAGAAGAGTTGCGCGTAGCTATGGTCGATGGCCAGCAATTATATGACCTGGATATAGAAACTGCGGGTCGAGAGCAAAAAAAATCTAATGTTTACAAAGGTAAGATCACTCGTATCGAACCTAGTTTAGAAGCTGCCTTCGTTGATTATGGGGCTGAGCGTCACGGTTTCCTTTCCCTAAAAGAAGTTTCTAGAAGTTATTTTAAGATGGATATAGAACCGGGTAACCGCCCAAATATTCGAGACGTGTTATTCGAAGGTCAGGAAGTTCTGGTTCAAATCGATAAGGAAGAACGCGGCAACAAAGGGGCTGCCTTAACCACTTTCATTAGCTTAGCAGGTCGATACCTGGTTCTCATGCCGAATAACCCCCGAGCAGGCGGTGTTTCTAGGCGCATAGAAGGTAATGAACGAACAGAAATACGTGAAGCGATGGCTGCACTGAATGCGCCCGAGGGCATGGGTTTAATAGTGAGAACCGCAGGAGTCGGTAAAAGTGTCGAAGAACTACAGTGGGATTTAGACTACTTATTACAGTTGTGGAGTGCTATTGATAAGGCTTCGCAAGAAAATCCCTCTCCCCTGCTGGTTTATCAAGAAAGCAATCTGATAATAAGAGCAATTCGAGACTATTTACGCAAAGATATTGCGGAAATTCTAATTGATGATGAAAAAGTCTATCAATATGCTAAGGACTTTATGTCTCAGGTTATGCCGCATAATCTGTCAAAAATTAAAAAATATAATGACCCAACACCTATTTTTACCCGTTTTCAAATTGAAAGTCAGATTGAATCCGCTTTCATCCGTGAAGTACAGCTTCCTTCAGGCGGTGCAATCGTTATCGATCACACGGAAGCACTTGTTTCTATCGATATTAACTCGGCAAAAGCCACTAAGGGTAGCGACATTGAAGAAACCGCGTATCAAACTAATCTTGAGGCAGCGCATGAAATTGCGCGCCAACTGCGGCTAAGAGATCTCGGCGGCTTAATCGTTATCGACTTCATTGATATGACACCTGTTCGGCATCAACGAGAAGTTGAAAATCGATTACGTGACGGGCTTAGCGTAGACCGAGCGAGAGTTCAAGTCGGTCGTATTTCTCGGTTTGGTTTGCTGGAAATGTCGCGCCAACGTTTACGGCCTTCACTTGGCGAGCATAGCCAGGTGATTTGCCCAAGATGCACTGGTCAAGGCACTATCCGACATGTCGAATCTTTGTCTCTTTCTATTCTTCGCATTCTGGAAGAAGCTGCAATGAAAGATAATACCAGTAAAATTATCGCTCGTCTTCCACTGGATGTAGCGACGTTTTTACTCAACGAAAAACGCAATATTATTAGCGAAATTGAAAAACGGCAAAATATTAAAGTTACGTTAGTCCCTAGTCCTTCATTGGAATCACCTCATTACGAAATACAACGCGTTAAAGGTAATGAAATAGAATCCGGTCACCGAGCTAAAACGAGCTATCAGCATATCGAACACAAAGCTGACCCCGCCGCTAATCAAAAAAATACGTCACGCAAAATTGTTTCTGAAGAAGCTGCGGTTAAAAATATTACACCAGTTTCACCAAAACCAGCGGGCAAAAAAAGCGGCAATACCGACTTGGGATTTTTTAGTAAATTGTTTGGAAATTTGTTTGGAGGCAGTAGCGACAAACCTGCTACCCAACAAACTTCAACGAGACGCCCCAATGATAGAAATAGAAGCCGAAATACGAGAAATAGCAACCGCAATGATCCCAATAGAAGTCGAAAACGTAGCAGTCGAAATACCAACAAACGGGGGAATCCGAATCGCCAACAACGAGCAGAAACCTCTGATCAAGAAAAGAAAACAAATGATCTGCCGCGTGAAAATACGCCACACGACAATCCGCGTGATACCGGAGGAAAACAGCAAGACTCCTCTGCGACTACAAGCCAAAATAGAGGTAACCGAGGATCAAGACGCAACGACTCGCGCAATAGAAACAACACGCATCGTGCGCAAAATAGAAATAAAAAACCGGAGAATAAACAGGCAGAAACTCGCCAAGATCAAAGCTCGATTAAAGCAGATTCTCCCTATAAGAACAGTCATATTGTGCCTGAATCCCGCCCGCAGATTAAAGCGCCTGCCGTTGACACAGGGCAGGTACCTATTACTAGCGTCACGACAAGTTTTGATACCAACTTGACTAGGGATATTAAACCGGCTTTTGGATCAGAAGCAAAACCCAAGGAAGTTACTGCAAAGCAAGAGGTCGTTGCTAAGTCTGTTGATAATAACCCTAGCACTTCTTTTAATGCTCCTCCTAAGACTGATAACAAGTCTAAGGCAGTAGCAGAATCTGGAGAAATAAAAAAAGTACAAGCCGCTGCCAGTAACTTCAACAATTTAGCAGCAGAAAAATCCAGAACGGAAAATACTGCGGTATTTCCTCGAGCAAAACCCGTTCACAAGGAAAGAAATCAAATGGCACATAATAAAGTGACTCCACCGTTACCTACCACGCCACCGGCAAGCGAGCCTGCGATTGCTAACTCACCAACGGGTACCGACAACATAAGTTCGCAAGACAAACCATAAGTTTATAACTATAGTAACTGCTCAAGGGTGAGTTCTGAGCAGTTATTCGCTATCTATCCGAGAACAGACTGACCTACTTGCGAACATGCGCAGGATTAATGTTTTAGTATCCCTGTTAATATTGTCGAACATATTAACGTAGACAATTGGTATAACTGCTCTTCTGTATCCCAAGCGACGCGAACTTGACCGGCCACTATTAACATCGCTAAGCCATGCATGCTTGACCATGATGCGAGGGCCAAATTAAGTGATTTCCTATCTTTAAAAATATTTTTCTGTTTCCCATTACGTATAATTCTGATGAGGTTCTTCAGTGCAACTTGCGATGCTTTGCGGAAATCTGAATTAGTATCTTGGGGATTAATACTTCCTCCAAACATTAGCTGTGCCATATCAGGGTTTTTTACACAATATAAAACATAAGCGGCTCCGCTCTCTGTTAATTGTTTTACCGGGTCTTCAGGAAATTTATTCTGTATTTTTTGCAACATATCAGAAAACTTATCAAACTCATGTTCAATAATTGTCGCGAGTAATTCGGCCTTATTCTTAAAATGTCGATACGGTGCAGCGTGACTAACACCTGATTTTTTAGCGATCTCTCGCAAGCTTAATTCAGCGACACCTTTTTCTCTGAGCAAGGTCAATGCAGACTCAATAAGTACCGGTTTCAAGTTCCCATGGTGGTAAGACTTAACGGTGGTTGATTCCTCATGCATATAATTGCCTACTTCCTTAGGAAAATACAGTACATTGACATTATTTTGGCATTTTGCCATTAAGCGTAAATATATGTAGCACAATTTTTGCCAATAAGCACATCTTTAACTTCAAAAACAATGTACTACCATGGTTTATAAAATGAGGGAAACACTGAGGGGCGGAGTCGCTTCGAGAAAGCTATAATAAGTCATTCGTAATTATGACGTGGCGGGTTAACGGGTCACTCTTCTTCTAATGGCTTAGGTAGATATATAAGATTACCCAATAATAGATACATAACTAGCGACATAAAAAACGGTGACGCCAATGACTAGGGATCCAACGACTGTCTTCATGCTTAATAACTCCTAATAAAATGTGCATTAATGTAAAGAGAATAACTATAGATATTTCGACAGCTTAAAATATTTCTTTAAATATAATTCTTAAGAAATATTCAGTTTAATCGACTAGGTAAATAAAAGATGCAAAAAGCACCATCCATGATGCAATTTGCAATTTTCGTAACTGCTCCATGCAGGTTATATCTTCCACCGCCTATCCTTATGCAATAGCAATCTATCCTTGTAAAGGCGATGAATGATAATTAAAGGTTTGTCCGATTCAACCAAACTGCACTGCATGACTTTTAGAGCAAACTTTAGACCAATAATATATTTATCATACATATCAATAGTATATGAAAGTTTTTTTGGGTCAAGAGTCATCTCATGAATAGTTATGTCGTTAAAACGAGACACTCTAGCTTAGCGCGCCACTTTAAATTCGCCTGGCTCTAAATGATGACGATGTAGAAGTTTGTAGAATTCAGTTCTATTTCTATTGGCAAGTCTAGCCGCTTGACTAACATTGCCACTCGTTAGTTGTAGTAGCTTCATTAAATAGTCGTGTTCAAAACGTCTCTTCGCCTCAGTAAGCGGTACAATCTTACCTGACTTGCCTCTTAAGGCTTTTAGCACTTGTTTAGCAGGAATAATGGGAGTGGTACAAAGCGCAAAACTTTGCTCAACGACATTTTTTAATTGTCGAATATTGCCTGGCCATGAGGCGGTCATTAAAAGCTCCATAGCATCTGGTGCAAACGCTCTCACTTTCCGGCCGGAAGATACGTTGAGTTCTTTGAGAAAGTGATTGGCCATTAGCGGGATATCTTGTCTTCGCTCAGTCAACCGAGGAAGCTCTAAATTTACGACGTTTAAGCGATAAAATAAATCTTCTCGAAAATTACCGAGCGACATTTCTTTTTCAATATCGTTATGCGTGGCAGAAATTATTCTTAAGTCCACATCTATAATCTTCGTCGATCCTACCGGTCTAACCTGTCGTTCTTGCAAGACACGTAGTAATTTAACTTGTAAAGCTAAAGGCATATCTCCGATCTCATCGAGAAATACTGTGCCTTTATTTGCGGCCTGAAAAAGGCCTTCGTAACTTCCTACTGCCCCTGTGAAGGCGCCCTTAGTATGTCCAAATAATTCTGATTCTAATAAATGCTCCGGAATTGCCGCGCAATTAACCGCAACAAAAGCCTCTTTACTCCGGTAGCTCGCTAAGTGAATAGCCTTGGCAAGTAACTCTTTCCCTGTGCCACTTTCACCACTAATAAATACGCTAGCATCCCCTTTTGAAACAAGTAAGGCTTGATCCAATAATTCTTCCATGACCGCACTACGGCAAACGATGTTTTTCCGCCAACCATTGTTTTTCTGTTCAGCTTCAGAAACAGCAGTGCTGGAACTATCACCGGTTACGGCTATCGCTTTTTCAATTTGCTCTAATAACTGTTTACTATCAAAAGGCTTAGTCAAATAGCTAAAGACCCCTTGCTTTGTAGCCTCGATGGCATGAGGAATGGTTCCATGAGCGGTTAAGAGCAATACAGGAATTGAGGAGTTAATTTTATGTATCGCGTTAAATAAGGCTATTCCATCCATCCCGTCCATCTTTAAATCAGTAATGACGACGGAAGGTTTTTTTAGCGTAACTTGAGTTAATGCTTTTTCTCCACTATCAACTGCAATGACATGATAACCCGAGGCTTCAAGGCGCATTGTCAGTAATTTCAAAATATCTAATTCGTCATCAACTATTAGAATTGTTTTTCGATTCATTCTTTTATCTTCCATTTGCTGTTATACCTAGCTCACGTTCCGCGATGTTTTTTTCGATCGCTTTAAGCGCATCAATTTGCTTCTGCAAGACTTGTGCATATTTTTCTTGCTTATTGATTTCTTTACGCTGATTAATGAGTTTCAAATTCTTGCTCGCAATACGTCTAGATTGAAACAGCACAAATTTATGGAATTCTTGATAACTCATATCTTCTTCATTTGATAATGTGGATTTTTCTTTTTTTAACAATCGATTAGCGGTTTTATGATGACTTCTTCGGTTACTCGCTAACAAGCTCATTATGTACTTCCAGGTTGCCTCTGAGCTGGCCTCTTTTTTCATTAAAGACTTGTTTTTTTTAATTTCAGCATCAATTTTTTTCTGGTTAGTGGTGGTCATAGAATTAAAATATTTCATCCATGTGACATGAGATGGTTGCTTTTCTACGACTTTTGTTACGACTACAGGACGGTTTTTGTCTTCGTTAGACGACAGTCCTTTGAATATTGATAAATGACTACAACCCGCTACTAATATCAACAGAGATAACAATGTGATTAAACGGCCCATGCTAAACCCTCATTGGATCTTTTCTGCGGTATGGTTACTCGAAAATGAGCCCCAGAATCTTCTTTTTGCGTAATCAATTCCAGTTTTCCTTCATGCGCTTCTACAAACTCTTTGACGATAGATAAGCCTAGACCGCTCCCTTTGATTAAGCCTTTACCGCTATTGCTTCCACGATAAAAGGCCTTAAACACTTTTTCTTCTTCTTCTTCGGGAATTCCTGGCCCGTTATCGGTAATATCGATTAATACTTGGCCTGAACTCTGGGTGAGTTTTAAATTGATTTTCCCATTATAGGGCGCATATTTTATCGCATTTGACAATAAATTATCAATTATTACGCGGACTTGCTCTTCATCTGCATGAAGAATAATGTCGTCACATAAAACATTGAGATTGACCTTTTTTGCAATTAAAATGGCCTTGTGATCAGCAATAATATTATCGACCAGGTTTCTCATAAACAAGCTCGCCATACCTGAAGACAAACTGTCTTTACCGGAGGCATTAAAACTTAATAACTTTTCTATCATTGTCTGCAGCGAAATACTGCTTTTTCGGAGAATCCCGGTTACTTCTTTCTGATGGTTTGTCAGGGGGCCGAGTATTTCTTCTGACATTAACTCCGCGCTTTCCCTGATCGAAGTTAAAGGTGTTTTAAGTTCATGGGATACATAGTGTAGGAATTTGACTTTTTTATCTTCAAGGTATTGCAAACGACGCCTCAACCAATCCAGTCTTTTCCCGAGATATTGTATATCCATTGGCCCTGAGACAATAATTTCTTGCTCAAATTCCCCCTCTCCCAGTTTTTTAATGGCAGCATCAATTTGTCGAATGGGACGTGACAAAATAACGATGAAAACAATGATAATCACTACCGCACCCGGCAATACAGCCATTAATTCCCAATATATTATGGTCTGCGCCTCTTCCGACAAATCTTGCATTATTTTCATTTCACTCTCAATTAACTGGCTCGTATCGTTAAGCATGACTTGAGTCAGTTCGGTTAAGGCGATGAACTCCTCTCCATAGACTTGGGCTTTGTCCAAACCTTCGCTTGAATGCGGGTAACTATCTGCTAAGCGCTCGAAAAGCTCACGTTCTAGTTTATTGAGAACTTTTAGTCTTTCCTTGAGATCATTATTAAGTAATTGCTTATTTAGGGCATCTGATATTTCTACATAAGCGACATGCCGATCAAGGTAACCACGCCAATATATAGGATCTTTTAACACCAGATATTTTCGAATATTCCTTTCCATGTTAACGACTTGATCTTGCAAAATTCTGCTATCCTGCGTGGACTGAACAGCACGTAATACCGCCTCTTGGCTTTGTTTTGTAAGCTTCTCTACATAAAAGGCACCCGTGAACAAGGTAATTATCAATGGAATAGAAACAAGCCCAAATCCTACTACCAGCAACCCAATAAAGGATCTAGGGTGTAAAAACCAACTCTTTTTTAGTTCCATAACTTATTTCCATGATAATCAATAAAAGCAAAAGTCAATATAGCGCTTTTCCTACTTAATACGCATTCTTGTGCCGAAACCCGCGCGCAATCGTTAACACTACTATTTTCAAATCAAACGCCAAAGACCAGTTACGGATATAGGCCAAATCAAATTCAATTCTTTTTTCCATTTTTTCCAGGGTGTCCGTTTCACCCCGCCAGCCGTTAATTTGCGCCCATCCGGTAATACCGGGTTTCACTTTATGACGCAGCATATAGCCTTGTACAACACTACGGTGAGATTCATTCATTGCTACAGCATGTGGGCGTGGCCCTACAATCGACATCGTTCCATGTAATACATTTAAGAACTGCGGCAACTCGTCGAGCGATGTTCGACGTAAAAACTCACCAAATTTTGTCACCCTTTCATCATCACGCGATGCCTGCACAAACTCCTCATCACTTTCGTTGACATACATGGTTCGAAATTTCCAAACCCAAAACTTTTCGCCTGAAAAGCCATAACGTTGCTGCCGATACAGTACTGGGCCAGAGGAAGTCAGTTTGCTATATGCAGCAATAAACAACATTGGAATAGCAATCAGCATCAGAATAATGCTCGCCAGAACAATGTCCTCTAACCGCTTAAGCCAGCCATCGATTCCATAAAAAGGATTTTCAGTAATGCTGATAGCCGGTATACCGCTGACACTAATCACTCGTGCATGTAACAAGTCAAATGCAAAAACATCTGGCACCAAATAAACTGAAACCGTTGTATCACTCAATTCACGAATCAGGTATTTCATCCGCTCTTCACCCTTCATCGACAATGTAATAAAAACAATATCAATTCGGCCTTCTCTCGCAGCATCGACTAATTCATGCATATTACCGCTAATAGATGTTTTATTCTTGACCAGCGGCTCAGCCTCGTCCCGGTGCGTTTCACGGTCTTCATAAAAGCCACTAAAGACCACTCCCATCCAGGATGCATCTTGAATTCTATCACTTAAGCGCACACCCAATTCATTAAAACCATAAATAGCGACATATTCTTTATTTTTAGTATTTTTATAAAATGTTCGCAAAAAAGCACGGAAAACAAATCGCCATCCACCTAACATCATGGGCGTCGCAACAAACCACAAAAGAATGGCGGAACGAGGAAAATAACCAGAGGTTTGCGTCATAAACGCAAACAACAACAAACCCAATATAGTCCATGCCCACGCCAGCGCGACATAAGGCAATTCTCGCCGTAAAGTTAAGCCTAGCCAGGACGAATAAATCTGAAAATGCTCTGCGATGAATAAAAAAACCACCACCGCAAGACTCGCTGAAACTATGTATAAAGTCCCCCACGGGCCATCCGGCCAAGGGTATTGAGTGAGATATGACACCAGAAACAGGCATAATACGATAGCAAGTGCATCAAACACCCTATAGAGCATACCTCTAGGAGACCTATGGGTATGAATGACTCGTTGTTCGTTTACCATTAAATCTTAATTATTCTATTGTATTTTAATCTACGGCAATCATTGGCATTAAAATCAAAGACACCGTAAATGAAGGATTGACAAAAAAGTGACATACTACCATTTTGCTTATTCTCTGGGTAATCCTCAGTTGATCGCAATAAAGAATCGATAGGTTGTTGATTAATATTGTAATAACAATGTACTCACTTCATTTAGAGAATCAGTATGCTACGCCGGTTACATAAAGGAAAACTGAGTGAATACTAAACTCTGAATCGACGGTCAAAACCGGAGAACCGGCAAAAAAATTGACGGTGTACTTCACGCTTGTTTTTGTATGTGGAATAGATTGTTTCTCTAATACGAAATTTGCTTTGCCAGGACTTTTTGACTATAGCTGTACCACAATACCGTACGTCACACCTGGTTAACATCATGGACTCCATTAGCGTAAATAAATTTAGAGATAATCTTAAAACTTTTGTAGAACAAGTAGTTAGGAACCACGCCCCTATTAAAGTGACACGTCGCTCAGGTGATGATTTCATCGTAATGAGTGCTGAAGACTGGGAGCGGGAGCGAGAAACTCTATATGTTCTACAAAATAGTAGCTTAATGCTGCAAATCGGTGATTCTCTCTCTACCCATACCACCGATGAAGGACACAAGCCCAATGAAGAGCAGATGAATGAGATCACTGATCTTTGAGGGAAATACATGGATTACATATGAGCAACTACGTGAAAAAGATAAAAAACTTCATAAAACTCTTTGTAAAACCCTAAAAGAGATGCTTCGTTCCGATCCTGCAAAAGGACTTGATAAACCGGAATAGCTAAAACACAATTTATCGGGACTATGGTCCAAACGTATTTCTCAAAAAGACCGACTTATATACAAATTTGATGATGATTACGTTTATATCTTGTAGTGGTCTAATTGAACCAGCCCCCTTGATTTCTCTGATGTGGTTTACTGAAATACGGCCTGCAAGGTTTCAGCATCCAGAATCTGATCGGCCCATTGTTCCAGTTCGGCCTTTGTTGCCTGCTCCAGGCGCTGCAAGGCCCAATCCGGGAGTTCACCAAAGCGCTTGGCGAGCAGACGCTGCAAAACCAATATCTCACCTTTCTCTATTCCTTTCTCTATTCCTTTCTCTATTCCTTTCTCAATCCCTTTCTCAATGCCCTTTTCCAGGATATCGTTTTCCCACTGCTCTATACGTGTTGCTAGCATATTCTTAACCTCGTCTAAATCCTCTGTATCCCGTGGTGTTAATTGTATCCCTTTGTGGGGGGCTAATACATAAGTAATCCACACTGCAATCGCTCGTTTTACTGAATCCAGGTGTTTAGGGATAACGAGCACCGTTTCTTCCAATGCCCGCTTGAAATCCTGGGGTGTTTGCGCATTTTCCAGTCGAAAAATCAAGCCACTCAAAGAACCGGGCTTACCCTCAGGGTATCGGCTTTCATCTATTAAATAATAGCGCATGCCGGGCTGCCATTGCCACAGTGGTGTATTAGGC
>JALUUH010000192.1 GCA_027021445.1 Gammaproteobacteria bacterium | reverse complement strand
CGCTGGTTTACGCCTGCCGGTAGTCATGGTCTGTGCCAACCGAGCAGTCGGTGCACCGATCAATATTTGCAGCGATCATCAAGACAGTATGGCCTTACGTGATGCGGGTTGGATTCAGCTTTATGTCGAGAGTAATCAGGAAGCCGTGGATACCTTAATCCAGGCCTACCGGATCGCTGAGACTTGTGAGTTGCCGGTCATGGTTTGCATGGATGGTTTTTTATTGACGCATACCTTTGAACCCGTGGTTTTGCCGTCACAGGCATTGGTGGATGCTTATCTGCCTGCTTTTCGGTTTGCCCGCAGCCTTGATCCTAGCCAACCGATGACTTTGGGCGGTGCGAGCGAAGCGGATAATTATCAGGAATATCGCGTTGCGCAACATCAGGCGATGGAAATTGTGCAGACGGTGGTTACTGCGTTTGATACTGATTTTGCAGCGCAATTTGCACGTTCTTATGGAGGACTGGTGCAAGCTTATCGCCTTGATGGAGCAGAGACGATAATGCTCGGTATAGGATCAATGATGGGAGCGGTAAAGGATGCCGTGGACAAACTACGTGATCAAGGAAAAACCGTGGGTGCCTTACGTTTGCGTTGTTTTCGACCTTTTCCCGCGCAAGCTTTAGTGCAGCACTTGGAGCAGGCTCAGCGGATTATTGTGCTTGAAAAAGCGATTAGTATCGGCGCGGGCGGCATCGTTGCTGCTGAGTTGCGCGCCGTATTGCAGCAGGCGGGCATTATGACGCCGGTGGAGAGTGTGGTTGGTGGCTTAGGCGGACGTGATCTGACACCCGAGGTGATAGAGGCGATTTTTCAACAGACCTCTGACTCAGGAATAGATGCGCTGAACCGTTTTGCCCCAGATCATATTATTAGCGCTGATCATTCTGTTAAAGGAGAAGCGCAGCATGGATAAACGCGACCCTTTTCGTCATAACGTGCTGACCGCTGGTCATCGTGCCTGTTCTGGTTGCGGCGAGGCGATGGCCGCTCGCATGGTGACTGATCTGATTGGTCCTGAGGCTATCTACATCAGTGCCACCGGTTGTCTACAGGTGTTTACGACACACAATCAACAGAGTGCTTGGCAGGCACCGTGGATTCATTCTGTTTTTGCCAATTCAGCAGCAGTCGCTTCCGGTGTAGAGGCGGCGTTACGGGCTAAAGGCAAAGATACCCCCGTGGTGGTTCAAGCGGGTGATGGCGGCACCTTCGATATTGGTTTGCAGTGTCTTTCTGGTTTGATTGAACGCGGTCATGACATCTTATTTGTTTGTTATGACAATGAGGCTTATATGAATACCGGAGTACAACGTTCTAGCTCGACACCGCATGCTGTGCGTACCAGTACTTCACCGCCGGGTCGTTTGAGTCAAGGCAAACAGCAGCTAAAAAAGGACGTGATTTCGATCATGGCAGCGCATCATATGCCGTATGCGGCGACGGCAACGATTGCGTATTTTCCCGATCTTAAAGCCAAGGTCGAGAAGGCGATGAGCATTAAGGGACCGCGTTTTTTGCAAGTCCTGTCACCTTGTCCACTGGGCTGGGTGCATGACAGTGCGTTGTCGGTGACGGTTTCGCGGTTAGCCGTGGAGACCGGATTATTTCCACTAGTGGAACTGGAATATGGTGAATTGACCGGTGTGATGCGTTTAGTTGAACAGAAACCGGTGGATGAATACCTGCGCCCGCAGGGGCGTTTCAAACATCTGTTTAACAGCCAAGATGGGGCTATGGAGTTACGCCATCTACAGGCGCTAGCGGATACACGCATTCGCCGTTATGGTCTTCTCGATGCACATACACAATGGGATACCGCCCACGCGATGCAGAGTGAACGCCATGGGCGAGGCGGTTACTGGAGGGGTAGTGAACATGGCCGCTAAACTCGAAATTGAACCCGGTAGCAGTAACGCCTATCACACGGGTGACTGGCGTACGCAGCAACCTGTTTATCAAAATAAATGGCCACCTTGTAGTCAGGTTTGTCCCGCCTCGGAAGATATCCAGGCGTGGCTGGCGTTAGCCTCGGAGCAACAATGGCAGGCCGCGTGGCACAAGCTTGCTGAGCGCAATCCATTTCCCGCGACCATGGGGCGCATTTGTTATCACGCCTGTGAGTCGGCCTGTAACCGCAAGCATCTCGACAGTGCAGTGAATATCCATGCGCTGGAACGCTATCTTGGTGACAGGGCCATTGCTCTGGGATGGAGTCATAAATCCTCCTGTGATGAGGCGCGAACGCAACGGATAGCGATTGTCGGTGCTGGCCCGGCCGGTCTCTCTTGTGCGTTTCAACTAGCACGGCATGGCTATCTGGTGACGGTCTTCGACGCGCAAGCGGAGCCAGGCGGTACACTACACAGCGCTATTCCCGATTATCGCTTGCCCAAGTCGGTGTTGGCGAAGGAGATCGATGCCATTCTCGCCTTAGGGATCGAGTTGCGTCTCAAGCATCGAATAGGTAAAGAGATCAGTGAACGCGATTTGTTGGATCAGTTTGACGCCGTTTTTCTTGCCATCGGTACCCGGCAACCACGTCCCCACCCCTATGATGACGGAACAGGTAAGGCGGGGTCGAGCCATCGTGTGACCAGTGGCCTAGAATTTCTTCACCGCCTCAATCGTGATGAACCGTTGATCATACCGCAACAGGTGGCCGTGGTAGGTGGTGGTAATACGGCCATTGATGTGGCGCGCTGTGTCCGCCGCTTGGGGGCAGACGTGGCGGTGGTCTGCGCACAAGATCCGCATGGCACTCATCAGCAAGATTTAGCCACTGAAATGCCGGCCTCATTAACCGAAGTTATCGAAGCGGAAACCGAGGGTGTGCAATTAATTTATCGCGCCGGAGTGCGTCGGTTAGTGCGCAGCGGTGCGCATTTATCAGGGATTGAAATCGCTCATGTAGACCGGGTACATGATCGGCAAGGTCATTTTAACCCCATACTGTTTGCTGGCACTGAGGCGTTTGTTGCTGCGGAGCTGGTGATCTTCGCCATCGGACAGGAGGCGGACTGGCAAGGGTTGGAGGGTTTGCAACAAACTACTGAAGCAGAGGGTGTTTGGGTCGGTGGTGATGCGGTTAGCAAATCCAAGTTGGCAGCCTCGGCAGTGGGCAGTGGTTACCAGGCCGCGATGTCGATTATGGCGAGCTTGCAAGGGAAATCGCTGGTCTTTGATGCCCACCAAAAAACTAAAATTACTTTCCGGAAAATGCAGTTGCACTACTACCGTAAACAGTTGCGGCGTGAAGGTGAGATGAATGCGCAACGACTGGATGGTTTTAAAGAAGTCGTTAATGGCTTGGCTGAGCATGATGCTGTGGATGAAGCGGGTCGCTGCCTAAGTTGTGGTGTGTGTTTTGAGTGTGATAACTGTTGGCATTTTTGTCCGGATGCCGCGATCATTAAAAAAGAGGACGGGTATGCGGTTGACTACGACTACTGTAAGGGCTGCGGTATTTGCGCTCAGGAATGTCCGTGTGGACATATTGATATGGAAAATATAGAGACACCGGCTAAAGCCTCGACCTCCTAAAAGCACTCTCCTGGAGATCGAAGCTTTGTCTAAAAGCACTTTCTCGGAGGTCGAGGCTTTAGCCGGTCTATACTCGTGGCGTTTGAGATATAGGTTTTTAGTGTGCGTCATATTCGTTTTGTGGCGAGGCGAAATGACGAGTAATAGCAGGCCTATTGCGAGGAACTTCAACGTGGCCACGAAATGAAGAGGACGTGCAATAACACCTAAATCTCAATCGCTACGGGTATATTATATGGTTGAACGGTTGGGCTGTTTTTAAAAAGGAGAAAAATGATGGAATGGTTATTCTTAATCTTGGTTTTATGCTGTGTAGCGATGATGTTTTTCATGCATGGTGGGCATGGAAAGTCTAAGGATAAAGACGACGAGCATAAGCACTAACAACGCACTTTTTTGAGGAACAACGATGACCGAGAGCAAAAATAAAATACCTGCTGAAGCACCTATCGAGATCGCGGGGGCTGGCCCTGCGGGTTTGGCTGCCGCGATTACGCTAGCTCATGCAGGACGCCCAGTAATCGTGCACGAAATGCAAAAAGAAGTGGGTCATCGTTTTGGCGGTGATTTTCAAGGACTGGAAAACTGGACTACGCAAGAAGATGTGTTAAAGGTATTCGAGGGTTTAGGTCTGAGTACAGACTTTAGCGCCCCACCCAGTGATCATTGCACGGTTTTCGATTCCACTGGAAAATCCTATCCAATCAAAAGTGATGAACCTCTTTTTTATCTTGTGGAACGCGGTCCAGGCCCTGATACACTGGATAGCGCCTTGCTCAGACAAGCCCAGGCCCTTGGAGTAGACGTGCGTTTTAATAGCCGTTTGCGCGAAATGAAAGGGGAGGGCATTCTTGCGGCGGGGCCACGTGCTGCCGATGCCATCGCAGTGGGTTATCATTTTGAAACTACGATGGATGATGGTTATTGGGCTATCTGTGACAATGAATTAGCACCGGAAGGCTATGCTTATTTACTGATTTCAAATGGCCGAGGTACGGTTAAAACGTGCATGTTTTCCGGTTTCAAACAGGAGAAACTTTACCTGCAAAGAACGATGGAGGCCTTTGAGCGATTAGTTGGTCTGGAAATGCGCAATCCTGAACCGCATGGTGGTAGCGGCAACTTTCGTATACCGCACAGTGCTTATAGTGGCCCTCATCCATTGATCGGAGAGCAGGCTGGTTTTCAGGATACGCTATGGGGATTCGGCATGCGTTTAGCCATCTCATCCGGTGTACTGGCGGCGCAGAGTCTATTGACGGGTGATAATTATGACCGCTTGTGGCAGCGTGATTTGAAACCACAAATGGAAGCTTCAGTAGTCAATCGGGCGCTGTTTAGTTTGGCAGGAAGTCGGGGTTATGACTGGTTTTTAGCACACCTTGTTGCGCAACCCAATCTACGCAAATCATTGCGCCGACAGTATCAATCTTCGTGGCCTAAACGTTTGCTCATCCCTTGGGCCAAACGGCGTTATACAAGCCGTCGTAAGGACATTAGCTGTGACCATATCGATTGTCATTGCATCTGGTGTCGTGGTGAGTGTTGCTAGCAAGGATCGCGGATAGCATCAAAACGTGAAACTCTTTTCTAAAAAGCGCCGAGCGATTGCTTTTCATGCATTAATTGGTGCTGTTATCGGTATGTTGTTATTGCATCCAGTCACTACTATCGTCTATTGGTATGAGTTTAGACACGACTTAGGAGCTGGTCGTGATAGTTTGTGGCAATTTTTGTTCAATCGTTTCGAGTCGGCTCTTTTTTTAGAGATGGTGCCGATGAGCTTGGTTTTTGCCATCATCGGTGGCAGCATTGGGGTGGCATTTGCGGTCTATCATCTGGCGCTGATCAAGCAACAACAGACAGTACACAATCTGGAGAAACAACTGGCGGAAGATCTGCCCGCGTTAATATCAGCGGGAGAGAGTGAGCATTTAGAATTTAAGTCATCAATACGCTGGGATTTTCGTCAAGCGAAAGTCAATAAGTCACTGGAGACTGTGATTGCTAAAACACTGGTTGGTTTTATGAATCATCGCGGTGGCAGTCTATTGATTGGGGTGACCGACGAAGGTGAAATTGTTGGTTTGGCAGAAGATTATAAGACGCTAAAAAGTAAGGGCCGGGATGGTTTCGAACGCTTTATGACGGATCTTGTGATCAACCGTATAGGCGCGGATATGTGTGGTTTTATCCATTACGCATTTTATAATATAAAAGGCAAAGATATCTGTCGGGTCATTATTGAGTCAGTCGTTGAACCTGTTTATTTGACAGATGGAAATACATCTAAATATTTTTTGCGTATAGGAAATGCTACTCGTGAACTTGATGCGCGAGAAGTCATGGCGAGAGTTTCGCGCCAGTAAGGTGTTTTCCTGCACATATACCCGTGGCGTTTGAGATATAGGTTTTTAGTGTGCATCATACGCTACGGGTATATCTATAGGGGGACGATAAAAATATGGCATTCTATATACAAGGACTGAGTATGCGAGAGCTACTACCCTTGGATAAAGTTTTACAAAAACCGGCTATAGAAAAAACGGCGTCGATTGCTTCTACACGGCTTATCGATGAAAAAGAACATCGCGATAACAGCGAAAAAAAGCAGCATAAACACACTGCTGTCGAGGCGTATCAATCTGTTAGTGCGTTGCCGCAGATGTCGAATGTTATTATGGCTGAGCAGATAATGAGTTCATCGGTGCTGACGTTGAGCACTGAATCTTTCGTTGTTGATGCCCTGGCATTGTTCCGCGCAAAACAAATTCGTCATCTTCCTGTTATGTCACCTGATGGTTTGTTGGTTGGTATAGTATCAGAACGAGATGTTCTGCGTTATCTCAGTGGTCTTACCGAAAACTATCAACAAGATGTTTTGCGTAATACTACCGAGCAAGTTACTGCATTGATGAAATCCCCCGTCATCACGGCAAGTGCTGATACCGATGTTCGTTATATTGCACGTTTATTTGTCGAGCGCCGAGTGGGCGCACTACCGATTGTTGAGAATAAAAAATTAACCGGAATTATTGCACGTAGCGATGTATTAAATGCAGTGATGCGCCATTTTTTATTAGATTGGTGGGCGTAATGAAGCTAGATTTTCGGTTGACCGTTATGCTTTGTATAACGTATTAGATGACCGGTGAATGCTGATGAGCGAGTCGTGTGCATGCAATCCATCCACAAAAACTACGGCAGGTGAAGGGCTTTTTATTCAACTCTATATAGAAGGTGATCAACTATTCGATGCTATGTTATCTGCTATTGCTCAGGCACAAAAACAGGTATGGATGGAAACTTATATCTTCGCCGATGATGAGATCGGGCAGCGTTTTGCGTATGCATTGGCGGAGCGAGCAAGAGCAGGGGTACAGGTTCGTTTGCTCGTCGATGCTGTTGGCTCATTGTTTCAATTTTACCGTAGATTGGCATCAGAGCTGGAACAATCAGGGGTAGAGCTGCGTCACTTTCATCGTTGGAACTGGCGTGAACCACTACGCTATAACCGGCGTAATCACCGAAAACTTTTGGTGATAGATGGCCGCGAAGCTTTTTTGGGCGGTTTTAATATTCATCGACAAAGTTCACAAGACTATTTTGGGCTTGCACGTTGGCGCGATACCCACGCTTCTTTTCGTGGAGAGCTAGCGTGCCAGGCGGGTGAAATATTTAATACCTTTTGGCAGGGTGAAAAACAAAATTTAGCGATCCACGACGAGTTTTCCATCAATATACTCGTGCCAAATCAATCTCGTTCTTGCAGGCAACGCCTGGCTTGTATTTATGACGATTTTTTACATAATGCTAAACAACAAGTTTGCTTGACCACTCCCTATTTTGTGCCTGATCATCGTACTCAAAAAGCATTTTTAAGTGCCGCAAAACGTGGTGTAAAGGTGCGTTTATTAGTACCACATAATCCTGATATTCGTTTAGTACGTTGGGCTGCAAATGCGGTTTATGCGCGCTTATTAGATGCGGGAGTAGAGATTTATGAATATTTGCCAAGAATGCTACATGCCAAAGTTGCGATTGTTGATGAGCAGTGGGCGACCCTGGGTACGGCCAATCTTGATTATCGCAGCTTGTTTCAAAATTATGAATTAAATTTGCTGAGTAAAGACCCCGATCTTTGTCGTCGTTTACAACAGCAGTTTGAGTTTGATGTAACACAAGCTTCCGAGGTAAATGCCACACGTTGGCGACAACGTCGTTGGGTGCCTCGTTTGGCTGAGCTTTTAGGATGGAGTGTTAGACGCTGGTTATGAAAAAAAACTATGAAAATCCGGTGCAAAAAGAGTATGCCAGATTAGCCCAAAAATATGACGATAAATGGGATTTTTATATTCAGACAACATTGCAAAAATCGATGCAAAACCTTGAGCTTCATGCGGGAGAGTGTTTGCTTGATATTGGTTGCGGGACAGGCCGTTTACTGGAAGCGATAGAAAAAAAATATCCCGACGTTATTTTATCAGGTATTGATATTTCTCAGGAGATGCTGGATATCGCCGGTAAACGATTGTCAAAAAAAACTCACATAGAACGTAGTGAAGCAGAAAAACTTCCCTTTGCCGCAGAGAAATTTGACGTCATTGTTTTAGGTAATATGTTCCACTATATCCGTGAACCAATGCTCGCTCTCAAAGAGATGATGCGTGTTTTAAAACCCGGAGGAAGAATAGTGATTACGGATTGGTGTAATGATTATATAAGTTGCCAAGTATATGGCCTGGTGCTCAGAGTTTTTAACCAAGCACATTGCAAAACATATAAAAAAAGAGAATGTTATCAGCTTCTTTATTCGTCTGGGTTTGATGATATAAAAATTGAGAGTTATAAGATCAACTGGTTTTGGGGATTAATGACCGCTACAGCACGCAAAAAACCATTGTACGGAGGAACAACTATGGTTCGTGATCCCATTTGTTGCGTGGAACTTGATCCACGTAATGTTTTTTCCACGAATCTTTACCGGCGAGTTAATGGATGAAAAAGACAACGAAGGTAGGTGTGGTATTAAGTTCAGGTGGTGGGCGAGGAGTATTCGCCCACACAGGCTTCTTGCTTGCGCTGGAACAGTTAGGTGTTGAAATTGGTGCTATTGCAGGTTGCAGTGCAGGTGCTTTAGTCGGCGGAGTTTATGCAAGCGGCAGCGATTTACAGCAATGGTCGGAGCGTATTGCTAAGGTAAAAACGAGTGATTATTGGACTCCCGATTCTTGGATGCGCTTTATTTGGCAGATGGCGGTGCATAAAGGACGTGGTTACACGGGTTTGTCAGAAAATAAATCTGCAATTGATTTTATTCGTCACAACCTGGCGACGCAAACTTTCGAAACCTGTCGGATTCCCTTTTACAGTCTGGCTAACAATTTAACCCAGGGCAGTAAAACTTTGTTTGCCTCGGGCGACCTGGCACCTCGAATTATGGCCAGTGCTGCGATGCCGTTATTATATCGACCGGTGGAGATTGATCACGAGTACTATAGTGATGGTGCGACCATTGAACTGGCTTCGACCGAAGCGATTTGTTGTCGTCACCAGCTTGATGCATTAATTGTTCATCATACGTCGACTCATCGTGAAGGCCCGGAAGGTTTGCAGTACGCATTACAACAACCAGGAACCATGGTTGGGATTCTCAATTTATTGCTTTATCGCAAACGTCCTTGGTATCTAACCGATCAAGCACTTGCTCTCCATCATTGCCGCTGTGGTTGCAACGCGCCGGTCATTGTCGTAGAGCCTGATTTGCCTGAAATCACTTGGCCGCTGAGTAAAGGCGGGGTTGCCGTGCAAATATCTGCGCAGCAGCAAGCTGAGAAGCTATTGCAGCCCTATATTGAAACACTGCGCACCCACCCAGAAACACTAGGCTCACTACGGGATAGATAATTAGCCGAAATAGAAACGAATAATTTTTAGGAGAACAAAAAAATGAATACTGATCAATATGTTTGGTTGCTCTGGGCTAGTGCATTTTTGATTCCTTGGGCGCTAGTCTATTGGTGGTTTCCGGTCCATCGACGAGCGATGTTATGGGCGAGTTTATTTACTACACCATTTGGTTTGAGCGAACCGTTGTTTGTACCTGAATACTGGATGCCACCAAGTCTGTTTGATCTGGCTGAAAATACTGGATTTGATATCGAAAGCCTGATTTTTTGCTTTGGCATCGGCGGTATTGCTGCCGTACTTTATAATTTGCTCAGCCAAAAAATTCCTCAGGCCGTGGGAACTTGTGCGCGTGATCATGTATTGCACCGGCATCACTATAAAGCATTGGCAACCCCATTTGTTGTTTTTATTGTGCTCTACTTTTTTCCATGGAATCCTATTTATCCATCTATCATTGCGATGTTTGCCGGTGCACTGGCAGCTATTCTTTGTCGACCCGATCTGAAACAAAAAACCTGGATTAGTGGTTTGATTTTTTTGCTCTATTACGCGATTTTTCTAGCGGGCTTGGAGTGGAGTGCACCGGGTTATATCGATCGCGTTTGGAATATGGAGGCATTATCCGGCATCACTATTTGGTTTATGCCTATCGAAGAGCTGTTATTTGCGATTGGTTTTGGTATGTATTGGTCGGGGGTTTATGAACACTTTACTTGGCGACAACTAAAAGATGGCGCGAGTCATACCGCGAAGGTCTGAGGTATTACCAGTCAAGGCCAATATGAAAGTTGAATAATCCGCATTGCATTATAAGGATAAAGGCTATGTTATCAAATTCACAGTCTGATCATTCAGATTGTAATTTTAAAAAGAATGCAACATCGAGCCGCCAAATAATATCAGCGATGAGCACTCCGTTGGCTTCGATTTTTGGCAGTGGTTTTCTTGTCGTTGTTCCTGTTTTGGCGAGTGCGATTGGTCCTTACTCATTGCTTGCAATGATCATCGTCGCAGTGGTTGCTTTTTTTGTGGGCAGTGTTATCAGGCATAATATACGTTGTGCAGAACCGGTATTGGCGAAAGGAGGCCAGTCGGTCACGATGTTTATGGAGCGGCTCTCGGATTTAGCGTTGGTCGCTGCTTATGTGGTTTCGGTCTGTTTGTATGTTCATATTCTTTCGGCATTTGTATTGGCTAGCTTTGCACTGGATACGACATTTAACAAAAGTTTATTAACCAGTATCATCATTGCAGGAATTACAGTGATTGGTCTTTTTGGCGGCTTAAAATCCTTAGAAATACTTGAACGCTGGGCACTGTATATCACTATTGTCATACTTGGTTTTCTGCTCATTATGTTTGCTATTTATGATTTTAATCAGTATATCGAACTGAGTCAGTTCACTCTAACAGAAATGCCTGATCGAAGTACCTGGGAGATTATTACCATTGTTGCGGGCACACTTATCATCGTTCAGGGTTTTGAAACCACTCGTTACTTAGGTGAACATTTTGATGCCCCAACTCGGATAAAGGCTTCACGCTGGTCGCAATATTTTTCGTTGAGTGTTTATGTTTTATTTGTTGCATTGGCACAGCCCATTGTTCCCGTGTTAAACGGTATTTATGGTGACAATAGCCTAATCACATTAGCTGCAACCGCATCATTACTTTTACCCATACCCTTAATTATTGCGGCAGGGATGTCTCAGTTTTCTGCCGCAGTTGCTGATACACTTGCCGCAGCAGAAAATTTAAAGGAAGTGAGTAAACAACGTATCGATGCACGTTGGGGTTATTTGTTGGTGGGGATATCGGCGATAGCCCTAGCCTGGTCAAGCTCAACCTTTGAAATAATTACCTTGGCATCACGCGCATTTGCATTGTATTATTTTTTGCAATGCATTGTTGCGTTTAGCGTTTGCAATAACTTCAAAGAACGCTGTTTATTTGTTTTTATGGGAGCTATTTTGCTTTTTGTTTTGGTTTTTGCAGTTCCCGCAGGATAATTATTAGATGCTGAATATTATAAAATGGGCTAAGCGTCGGCGTATTTGTTATATTTTAAAACGTCAGCCAATCGCCTTTGATCTTTGGAGAGAGGTGCTGCGCAAAGCAAAACTACTGCAGGGTTTGGATTCCGTACAAAAAGCCCAACTACGTGTACTTGCTACCCTCTTTCTTCATCGCAAAAGAATCACTGCAGCGGATGGCTTCCAACTAAACGATGAAATGATTGTTGTTATTGCTGCACAAGCGGTGTTGCCCATTCTAAAGCTTGGTTTAGATTATTATAGCGGTTGGATTGAAATCATTGTTTATCCAGCGGCTTTTCGGGTGAACCATGGGAATGCCGACTTGAATGGAGTGACGTCTAATGAAGCAAACCTATTAAGCGGAGAAGCCTGGTTACGTGGCCCAGTGATTCTCTCATGGGAAGATATCGAGCGCGATCTGCATTCTCGTCATCCGGGCCATAATGTAGTAGTGCATGAATTTGCCCATAAACTCGATATGTTAAACGGTAGTGCCAACGGCATGCCACCACTTCATCCGCGCATGGAAATCAAGCAATGGACTCAAGCACTCAGTGTGGCCTATGAGGATTTACGTCGCCAAGTCGCTCACCATCATCGTACACGTATTAATAGTTATGGTGCAACAACCCCGGCTGAATTTTTTGCGGTGGTTAGCGAATGTTTTTTTTCAGCCCCTGATATTCTTAATCATTATTGCCCCCAGGTGTATCAGCAACTGATACAATTTTATCGTCAGGATCCGCTGACTTATCAGCCGAATGTTGACATGGCGTAGCTGTCTTAATAGGTTTAATATTATGGTATTTCTTGAGAATTACTTGATGGTATTTTGGTTTTCAAGACGCTGATGAAGAAAAAAATCTCAATCAGTGGATTGGCAGCCGTTGCTTTATTGCTTGCCTTGTTATTAACGCTAATGATATATGGTTCGCAGGAGCCACAGTATGCCATGCCTATTGAATCAACAAGTACGGTGGTGTCATTGCGTGAACCGATTGTATTTGAACAACAAGTCAAGCCTATTCTGGAACGCCGATGTGTGGTTTGTCACGCTTGTTACGATGCACCTTGTCAGTTGAAAATCTCATCTCTCGAAGGCCTACGCCGAGGCGCCAGTAAGGAGCGTATTTATGAGGCCAAGCGTATTTCGGAAATGCAACCGACACGTCTGTTCATTGACGCGAAAAGCGTAGCGGAGTGGCGATCACGCGGGTTTTCTCCGGTACTGAATGAGGGGCCGCAGAGTCCCGAAAATAATTTGAAAAATTCGGTGTTTTATCACCTGCTGCGTTTGAAACAACAGCATCCACAACCCCAAGACGGTCCGTTGCCGGATAGTTATACGCTGGCGCTTGATCGAGAGGAAAGTTGTGCAACACAGGAGAATATCGCTGATTTTGCTAAGCAGAACCCCTCTTGGGGCATGCCTTATGCGCTACCCAATTTATCGGAACCAGAGCACCAAACGCTTGTTTCTTGGTTAGCCCAAGGTTTGTCAACATCAGAGCCGCTTGGCCCTTCTGTGTTGGTATTGCCTCAGATCGAGCGTTGGGAGGATTTTCTGAACCTGCAATCAAATAAGCAAAAACTGGTTAGCCGCTATCTTTATGAGCACTTGTTTCATGCCCATATTCATTTTACTGGATCTCCGGCACGTGAGTTCTATCGTTTGGTGCGCTCCACCACACCGCCGGGAGAATACATCAACGAGATTCCAAGCCTGCGTCCCTACGACGACCCCGGTAATAGGCCATTTTACTATCGGTTGCTAAGATATCATCCGAGTATTGTGGCCAAGAGTCATATCGTTTATTCATTATCTGATGCGCGTATGCGGCGCTATCGTGAACTTTTTCTGCTACCGGACTATGCCGTCAGTGAAGCGCCGTCCTACGAAACGCGGATCGCTTCCAACCCGTTCAAAGTTTTTGCCGCCATTCCTGCGGGGTCACGTTATCGTTTTCTTCTTGATGATGCGCGTTTTTTTATCGAAGGCTTTGTTAAGGGGCCAGTCTGTCGCGGGCAGATTGCATTGGATGTGATTGAAGACCAGTTTTGGGTTATGTTCTTTGATCCAAATCAGCCGGTTATAACCAACAATGCTCAGTTCATAGGAGAAATGGCCAATGAGTTACAGATTCCTGCGGACAGTGGTAATAATCTCGATTTGCTGCGCATCTGGACGGATTACTGGCAAGGGCAGCGGCGTTACATGGAGAAAAAGCAGGCGTGGTTCAATAGCCTTGGCACCTATGATTTGAACCAGGCTATTGACTTTATCTGGGATGGTGATGGTGACAATCCTAATGCGGCGCTGACTGTTTTTCGTCATTTCGACAGTGGTTCGGTGGCATATGGTTTGGTGGGCAGTCCTCCGGAAACGGCTTGGATTATTGACTATCCGATGTTTGAACGCATCCATTATTTGTTGGTAGCCGGTTTTAATGTGTATGGCAATATAGGGCATCGAATGAGCACGCGAATCTATATGGATTTTCTGCGGATGGAAGGCGAGGATCATTTTTTGGCTTTTCTCCCTGTGACCCAACGCAAGGCGATACGTGATTCCTGGTATGTTGGTCAACGCCGTAGTGTTGAAAAACTGTTTTCTGGGCCACGACAATGGCTGAATACTGAGTCAGTCAGTGGTTATCTAACGGATGATCCACAGCAGGAGTTATATCAACATTTCAAGCATAGACTTGCGGGTATGAGGCAAAACGCGGAGCAGATGAATCGTTGTGGCAGCATTGATTGCACAAAGACAGTCGATGAAATAACGGAGAACCGTGTGGATAATGCCATGAATAAAATTGCAGCCTTACAAGGCTCAAACTTGCATGCCTTTGCCGATGTTGCCTTTGTTCGCATTACCACAGGTAACCCGAAAAACGATTTTGCCTATACCTTGATTCGTAACAAAGCATATAAAAATGTGACTTCATTTCTAGCCGATGAACGTGATAGGGATCGCGCAGATATCGAAAGAGATACCATGACTGTGCTCAAGTGGTTGGAAGGTTCTTATCCCAATTTCTTTTTTTCTGTTGCACTGTCTGAGATCGAGGACTTCACTAAACATTGTGCGGAGATACGTAATCACGAGGATTATGAAAAATTTGTTGATCAATACGGTGTGCGGCGCACTAACCCCGCATTCTGGGAACTGGCTGACTGGTTTCAGGACGAGTATCTTCGGAGCAAGCCCATCTTGTCTGGATTGTTTGATCTGAATCGTTACCAAAATCGTTAAGCCATATTTTTTATCTGGTTCTTGTGAGAAATACAAGGACTAAGAATCTGTGCAATAACACCTAAACCGCAATCGCTACGGGTATAGAGTGCGGGAAGCGTTGTGATTTTTCACCATTGCCGGTTTAGCCGGTGATTCCTTCAAGTTGCTCACCGTATTGCTTCAAAAGAGCGAATAACCCTAAGTATTAACAGGGGTATATTCTTAAAAACTCATTTATTATAGCTACTTAGGATTTCATAGGGGAGAATGAAGTGACTAAGTGCAATATTACAGAATGGCGTGATTCTGTTCACAGTCGATATCAGACTATTTTTAAATACATGATTGACGGCACGATATCCACGGATGCTCATGGTATTATTTCGACGTTTAATCCCGCTGCGGAAAATATGTTTGGCTACCGAGAAAGTGAAGTTATTGGAAAAAATATAAACATACTGGTTCCTGAGCCACACAAAACTAAGCACGATGGATATTTAGAAAAATATAAACAGAACAATACTTCGGTGGATGGATTGCTGCGGGAAGTGATTGCGCTGAAAAAAGACGGCTCGGTTTTTCCTGCGGAATTATCTATCAGCGAAATGAGTTTAAACGGAAAACGTTATTTTAATAGCATAATAAGAGATATTACTGAACGAAAAAAGGTAGAGCAGGCATTACGTAACCAACTGGAATATGCAAAGTCAATTACACGTATTGCAGACTTGATCAACCACGAGGAATCACCGCAAGAAATACTTAATGGAATGACTCGAATTGTGGGAACAACACTGCAAGTTGATCGGGCACTTATCTATGATATTGATTTTATCAAAAACCAGGCAATAGGTCTGAGTGAATATCTAAACCCAAACATTCCCGATATCGATCCAACCCTGGGAACTTATCCGCTGGATATGTTTCGCAGCGGATGCACTTATATATTAACCGAAAAAACATATATAGAAAGCCATGTAGACGCGATAAATCGTCTTTTTTTTGAAGATGGTTCAGCGGAAGTATTGCACGTTAGCATGAATATCAAAAGCTTACTTTGGTATCCGTTTAAATATGATGAGCAAGGATTTTTTTTACTAGTATTTAATCAGGTGGATTATAGACGAGAATGGACAGGCGAAGACATTCAGTTTTTAGAGGCTGTGTTCCGACATGTTAGCAATGCATTACGTCAAATTAAATTACTCAGAGAACGAAAAGAAGATGAACAGCAGTTGTTGCTAGCGGCCATTGCATTTGATGCTTATGAGGCAATATTTATTACTGATGAAAGAGGCATTATACAAAGAGTGAATCATGCGTTTACTCGCATTACTGGGTTTACTAGCGAAGATGTTATTGGAAAATCTCCATGTATTTTGCAATCTGGCCGCCATGATCGAAAATTTTATGACAATCTATGGAGTCAATTGCTCGACACGGGAAATTGGCAAGGTGAAATATGGAATAAGCATAAAAATGGCACGGTTTATCCACAGTGGGAGTCAATTACAGCGGTAAAAAATGCTTCAGGGAAGGTGACTCACTATATCGCTTTTTTTAAAGACATTACTCAGCGTAAAATATCTGAAGCGCAAATTCAGCGTCTTGCCTACTATGACGGACTGACTGAATTACCGAATAGATCTTTGTTACTAAATCGATTAAGACAGGAGTTATTAACAGCAAAACGAAATGGCGTTATTGGTGGTATTTTATTTCTCGATCTTGATCGGTTTAAAACCATTAATGATTCCAAGGGACACTCTGTAGGCGATGAGCTACTAAAACAAGTATCGATTCGGTTGCTCAAACATGTTCGAGCAACTGACACGGTAGCGAGATTAGGGGGCGATGAATTTGTGATATTGCTGCCTGATTTAGGAATGTGTATTAAAAAAGCAGGTTCTAAAATACAGGCTATTGCTGAGAAAATACAGGGAGCACATACTGTTCCCTACAATCTAGATTCCCACGAATATTTATTTACCCTAAGCATTGGCATCGCGCTATATCCTCAGGACGGGGATAATCCAGGGGAATTGCTCAAGCACGCAGATACTGCCATGTATTATGCTAAAGCCAAAGGGCGTAACGTTGTTCAATTTTATCGACCTGCAATGCAAATTACTGCGGATGTGCAACTTGCGTTAGAAAAAGACTTAGGCCAAGCCTTGGTTGGAAATCAGATGAAAATTTATTTTCAACCACAAGTGGATAACTTAGGTAATATCGTGGGTGCTGAGGCTTTGCTGAGATGGTTCCATCCTGTAAAGGGAATCATCAATCCCGGAACATTCATTTCTCTCGCGGAGGAAACCGGGCAGATCATACCGATAGGAAACTGGGTTTTAGAAAATTCTTTGGCCTATATGAATGAAATGATTCAACAAAATAAGCGATTTGAAAAACTGACATTCTCGATTAATGTGAGTCCTTTGCAGTTCAACCAAGAAAAATTTGTTGAGCAAACGCTTTATGCTATTCGGTACGCAAATATTTCACCATCGGCGATTAAACTTGAGATTACCGAGAATATTTTAATGGGAAATCTGCAAGATATTGCCGATAAAATGAGTGCGTTAAAACAGGAAGGGATTAGTTTTGTTATAGATGATTTCGGAACTGGTTTTTCTTCACTGGCCTATCTAAAGAGTTTGCCGCTTGATCAGTTGAAAATAGATCGTTCCTTTGTCCAAGATATAGCGACTGTACCGAATAATGCGGCAATTGTAGAAACCATTATTGCGATGGCAAACCACTTGGATGTAGAAGTCATTGCAGAAGGGGTAGAAACAGCGCATGAGTTGGCATTCTTGCAATCACAGGGTTGTAAATTTTTTCAAGGATATAAGTTTAGCAAACCCTTACCGGTTCGAGATTTTGTATCTTTAGTATCTAATATACCCGTAGAGATTGAAATTTAGGGATTATTGCGGCCCTCTTCAATTGCACGATAGCTTTCACCTTTTATTATTCTCGCTACGGATATATTTCAACACCGCACTCCTCAAGTCCAGCACATATACTGCAAGTACGAGATATGTCGAATCGAATGGATAAATCACGGGTCATTAAAGCGCCTACCGGTACTCGCTTATCTTGCAAGAGCTGGTCAACCGAGGCGGCGATGCGTATGTTGATGAATAATCTAGATGCTGAAGTCGCAGAGTATCCTGATCAGCTTATTGTTTATGGGGGTTTAGGCCGAGCAGCCCGTAACTGGGCGTGTTATGACAAACTCATCGAAACCTTAAAACAACTTGAGTCAGATGAAACATTGCTGGTGCAAAGTGGGAAACCGGTAGGCATTTTTAAAACGCATGCAGATGCGCCTCGGGTGCTTATTGCCAACTCTAATTTAGTTCCACATTGGGCAAGTTGGGAACATTTTAACGCGCTGGATAAAAAAGGCCTAATGATGTACGGCCAGATGACCGCAGGTTCTTGGGTTTATATTGGCTCCCAAGGTATTGTGCAAGGGACTTATGAAACATTTTCCGCGATTGCGAAAAAACATTTTCAGGGTGACGTAAGCGGCAAGTGGATATTAACCGCCGGTCTTGGCGGAATGGGTGGTGCCCAGCCTTTGGCTGCAACCATGGCGGGTTTTTCTATGCTTGTGCTTGAAGTGGATGCAAGCCGAATCGATGTTCGATTGCAGACGGGCTATTTGGATAAAAAGGCGAGCAGTCTTGAAGAAGCCTTAACACTTATTAATCACGCATCTGCCAGTAATAAACCCGTGAGTATTGGCTTGCTGGCAAATGCTGCAGATATATTCCCGGAATTGCTGGAACGCAATATTATACCTGACGTTGTAACGGATCAAACTAGTGCGCATGACCCGTTAAATGGTTATTTGCCAAAAGGCTGGAGTTTGCAGCAAGCCACTCAAATGCGTGCTCAAGATCCTGCAACTGTAGTCAAGAGTGCTAAGGCATCGATGGCGATGCAAGTAACTGCGATGTTGGAACTGCAAAGGCGTGGCTCGGCCACCCTTGATTATGGGAATAATATTCGACAAATGGCATTTGAAGAAGGGGTAAAAAATGCGTTTGATTTTCCGGGCTTTGTACCCGCTTACATACGACCGCTTTTTTGTGAAGGTATAGGGCCGTTTCGTTGGGTGGCACTATCAGGTGATCCCGATGATATCTATAAAACGGATAACAAAGTGCGTGAGTTAGTGCCCGATAACCCTCAATTACATCGTTGGCTGGATATGGCGGGCGAACATATTCAGTTCCAAGGACTGCCGGCGCGAATTTGCTGGTTGGGGTTAAAAGACCGTGCGCGAATTGGCCTTGCATTTAATGCAATGGTGGCTAGCGGCGAGCTTAAAGCGCCACTAGTTATCGGGCGTGATCATTTGGATTCTGGTTCGGTGGCCTCACCTAATCGTGAAACCGAAGCCATGATGGATGGATCAGATGCGGTCTCCGATTGGCCATTGTTAAATGCGTTGCTGAGTACCGCGAGTGGTGCCACCTGGGTGAGCTTGCATCATGGTGGTGGTGTGGGTATGGGGTTTAGTCAACATGCCGGCCTGGTAATTGTGTGTGATGGCAGTGAGGCTGCCGCAAAACGCTTAACGCGGGTGTTGTGGAATGATCCGGCAACAGGTGTTATGCGTCATGCGGATGCGGGATATGATATTGCAAAAAAATGCGCACATGAAAATGCTTTACATTTACCGATGGAAAATTAAACAGGAAAAAGTTAAAAAGTGGAAAAATTAAACAGTAGAAAAGTGCCTGGATAAATAAGGTATAAAGTGAATTCTCAACGAGCAAAAAAAACGCATTTCGAAATTAAACCCGGTCAACTCAGTTATGACGACATTCGTGGTTTGCATGCTAATGCTTTCTCTCTCAGTCTAGACCCTAAATGCGAAAAAAAAATAAAGCAAGCAGCAGAATGTGTATCCTGCGTGATTAAGGAAGGACGAACCGTATACGGTATTAATACCGGTTTTGGTTTGTTAGCAAATACCAAAATACAAGCTCATGAACTAGAAACACTGCAACGCAGTATTGTTTTATCACATGCTGCAGGTGTGGGAAAATATATGTCTGATGCGACGGTTAGACTAATGATGATTTTGAAAATAAATTCTTTAGCACGTGGTATGTCAGGAATTCGTCTATCCGTCATAAACACACTGCTCAAATTACTGAATGAAGAAATTTATCCATGCATCCCGATAAAAGGTTCGGTGGGTGCATCAGGAGATTTGGCACCACTTGCACATATGAGTGCGGTGTTATTGGGCGAGGGTTATGCGCGCTATCAAGGCGAGGTTATCAGCGCAAAGGATGTATTGAAACGCTTAGATATCGCTCCGCTAGTGCTTGCTCCCAAAGAAGGACTTGCATTGCTCAATGGTACCCAGGCTTCAACAGCCTTAGCATTTGAAGGATTGTTTGCCGCCGAAAATGCCATCAAGTCAGGTGTGGTAGCGGGAGCATTGTCAGTTGAGGCTGCAAAGGGTTCACGGCATCCGTTTGATGCACGCATTCATCAGGCACAAGGACATGCGGCGGTCATTGATATTGGCGCGGCGTATCGTGATTTGTTACAACATTCGCAAATAGAAGCGAGCCATCAGACCTGTGATCGGGTACAAGATCCGTATTCGTTACGCTGTCAACCACAAGTAATGGGAGCATGTTTACAACAATTACGTAATGCAGCGGCCATCATCTTGACCGAAGCCAATGGCGTGTCAGACAATCCCTTAGTGTTTGCAGTAGCCAATGAAATATTATCAGGTGGTAATTTTCATGCTGAAGCGATCGCTTTGGCCGCAGATAATATGGCATTAGTTATTGCTGAGATTGGTGCATTAGCAGAACGCCGAATTGCCTTGCTGATTGATTCTAAGCTTAGTGGCTTGCCACCCTTCTTAGTTGAAAATGGCGGCATTAATTCGGGTTTTATGATGGCCCAAGTCACGGCAGCGGCTCTTGCTAGTGAAAATAAATCACTTGCACATCCTGCAAGTGTTGACAGTATTCCGACTTCGGCTAATCAGGAAGATCATGTTTCTATGGCGACGTTTGCAACGCGCAGACTAAAAGAAATGCATGAGAATACAGCGACTATTTTGTCGATTGAATGGTTGGCGGCATGTCAGGGCTTGGACTTTTTAGCCCCGTTAAAAACCTCAGAGGTGTTAGAAAAGGCGAAAGCAGAACTGAGAACACAGGTTTCTTTTTATGACCAAGATCGATATTTCGCGCTTGATATTGAAAAGGCATTACATCTTCTTAAAGAAGGCGTATTAGAAAAATGGGTTAATTTGGACTTGAGTATTTCTTAATTGAATTTAAATTACATCTTTCTCATGTCGCGTTTCACTACGTTTTTCATTTTTAGATATTTGCCTGCCGCTAAGGGGGTTGCTTTCTTACTGTGCTCATGCGAGTTTGCCCTTTTTGGATATTATTCCAATTCTGAAAGCAACTCGGCGGGCGCTGAAAACGCATCTTCTTTGATAATTAATACTTCGATTCGCCTGTTTTGCGCACGACCTTCGCTGGTTTTATTACTGGCCACAGGACGTGATTCTCCTAATCCTTTGGCTTCTGTCTGTGCTGCATCAATACCGCCCACTTTCTCAAGAAAAGAAACTACTTTTTTGGCACGTTCCAAAGACAAAGCTCGGTTAATTTCTGCGCTTCCCGTGGAGTCTGTGTGACCCGTGACTACCACCCGGTAATTTGAAAACTCCTTTATCGCGGTAACAATCTTATTTAATAACTCAAAATTTTCTGAATGTAACTCACTGGTGCCTGGCGGGAAGTTGAATGCATAGGTTTCCAATAATACGTTATGTCCTTGCCGATAAACATTGGCTAGAGCGGGAGGGAAAAGAGCTTGTATTTTTTCGTAACGCTGCGCGGTCTTGCGATTGGATTCGCTCATCTCAGTGATGATGCTTGTCTGTGCTAACAGCTTTTTGTTGGCAAGCTGTTTAGCATCAATCAGTGATGTGATGCTGTCATGTAGACTAAGCACAACTTCATGATTAGGCCGATCAAATGGAAGTGTTCCGCCGATAGCATTATTGACGGCGGTGAGTTGTTGCTGATACCAAATGACTATTTCTTCCGGGGTGTAGTCACGCCATTTGAAACTCTTGACAATATCCGTTATTTGTATACTTTGATTCGCTAACCAACTACTACGTGTTGCATGTGTTTTTGCCTTAGTGGTCTGGTTACGATCCGTATTTAATAGCGTAACCGCGAGTCCCAACTCTTTTTCTGCAAGCTGGAAGGTTTTTGGCGCATACTCATCCGCCTCACTGTTTTTTGCCGCTTCGATATCGGCCTTGGCTAACCTCAGAATATTTTTTTTGAGCGTTCGCAGCTCCAGATCCGCATATCTCTCTAAAAGTTCTGGGCGGCGTTTTTTCGCATCTTCTATTTTATTACGTTCAATTTGTTCGAATGTGGCATGCAGTTTCGATTCAACTGATGCAAATAGAGATTTTTCGTGTTTTGGTGCACCTACGTCTATTGCTTGTTGGCGAGCGGAAAGTACTTCTCGCATGATCTTGTTACTAAGTTTAACATCCGCCAGGGCCTTGTGTAGGAAGACGTGGCCCTCTTTAGCAAGCAGCTCAGCTTTTGCTTGTTGCTGTTGGCGCGCCATTTTAATGGCCATCTCCAGTCGTAGCGCGGCGGCTTCAAAGCCATTGGGGGCAAGATGAGTAATGGCAGTGTTTTTCACATTTTCCAATTGCTCGGAAAGTTCTAAAATACTTTCGTGTTGCTGCACGGCCTTGTCTCGCGATAGTAGCGGTGTACTTGCACAGCCAATGATAATTACAGTCAACAAAACGAGAAAAAATGATCTGCTTATTATTACCATAATTTGTTACTCCTACTCATTCTATATTTCACACTGTATGCTACTGTGTGTTTGCTTAATTTGATTGGCATAGCATAACTCACCCTTGAATATTCTCCAACCTATTGTAAAGAATAGGGTCTATTGACATTTTGACGAATCCCTTATTCTCCGGCCGAGCCGTTTAGTTTGGGTAAAATCTCCATGCGCCTATCAGTAGCTGCCTATTTTATGGGTAAAAATTAATCAAAATGGTTTGCCTTCGCTACGATCGCTGTTCTAGGATAGGCTCCTAGGTTTCGCAGTTTATTGCATGGAAATGGATATCAAGTTATTGATATATAGTATTTTGTGCTTGTTTTGTCGTCCACTTATGGAGTTGTGCTTCAGTTTGAATGAATGATTGCAGGTAAATATCGTTAAAGTTATTGGCGGGTTTATACGAAAAACAGCATGCATCTAATGGTGAGCATAACCCCAACGGCAGAGGAATTGGACTATGACTAAAAAAACTGCAGCTATAAAGAAAGTGTCTGTAAGAGAATTGGAAAAAACAGTATTTGGTGACCCCAAAGAGTTACCAAAGCTTAAGAAGGCAACGATAAAAGCTAAGCATGCATTGAAAAAAACAGAACTAAAAATAAAAACGGTACAGAAATCAATAAAGCAAAAAGAAGCGATACTAAAAAAGGCCACTATGGCGGCTAACAAAAAGAAAAGTCCTGCTGCAACTAAAGCAAAAAAAACGGCTAAACTTGCAGTTGATAAGATGAAAAAGGAATTGAAACTGGTAGAAAAACTATTCGTTGAAACCACTAAAAATTGGAAGTTTGCCGTTGCTCAAGAAGCTTTATTTGAAAAACGAGAAATTTCTCGGCAATGGGCCGTAATGAGTTTCGTCAAAAAATGGGAAAAAGAGTTTGCCGCCAAGTCTAAAGCTAAGAAAAAGGTTTCTACAAGATCAACTTCAGTAAAACCTGCCTCAAGGAAACAAGCGGCGTCTAAAACTAAACCCGTGGATACCGTTATACCAATGATGAGTCAAACAACTCCCGTGCATGATTCTGCAGAGCATCAGCATTTTTCACGCCCGGTTTCGAGCTGGGGTGATAACCTAAAACGAAAGTAGAATATTTATAAACTTTTGGAAAAAGGAAAAGATGAGACCCTCAGTGGCCCTGCATGCTCAGGAAAGAGCCGTGAGGGCCGTCATAAGAGACTCTCGAGTGTGTTTGCTGTAAGTGATTTATTTAGCAGCGACGATGACAGACGAAGTATTTGGTTTTTGTTTATTTAGTTTCGTTTGCTTCAGAATCACTAATATATGACGCCCATTATTGTCCAAAATGTTCTGCGTGTTTCTATCAGGGCAATCGGGCTTAAAATTAACCAATTGCATCGGCAAGAATGGTATAGACTAAGGTGTTTCCAACACCAGGTGCGGCGAGTAAAATTTCTTTTTTTCTGACCATTCTTCCTGCTCAACAACATGCTTATTAAGTTGAATTTCCATCCGTTCTATTTCTTTGTCAAACGTTCGAATGATACGCTTACAAGAAACTTCGAATGAGACCCCCATAATTTTTATTCGATTTAATTCTTTGGTTCGCATGTTCATTAATTGACGACGCCTGGAAAGTAAATCTTTGATTATTATTAATGTTTTGCTTTTTTCAATGGACATCTTTGGTTTAATGACAGCCGCATATTCTGCAATAAGTGCTGCATCAATTTTATCTGTTTTTGCTAAACGATCTGTTGCACCAGCGTAGCGACGAACATTTAAGGGTTTAGCAATACACACCGGGATATTTTTTCGGTAGGCTGCTTCTGTCATAGTAAACTCATATCGTCCTGTCGCTTCCATCACTAACCGTTCGACATGATAGTAATATTGAGATCCATTCAACCGATGACCTCTGCCAAGAAGTAATACCCCTATTAACATCTTTGGATATCGGTTAAACACCGATTTTCACAGACCCTTTAACCGCAACAATAGCGCCTGACTAAATATCACCCAAACAAAGAAAGCGACCGTTTTTATCAATAAATCAGCGGGTTACCGAGGACATCTAAGGCCTGATG
>JALUUH010000191.1 GCA_027021445.1 Gammaproteobacteria bacterium | reverse complement strand
CCGACTGCCAGCGGTGCAGGGCGAAGACCGCCTCCAGGAAGGCGTCCCGGGGGGCGGCCTCGGCCAGGCCCCCCTCGTCGATCACCGGCAGCTCCGGCCGAAACCTTTGTACCGCCCCCGCGGCCAGCCCCGCCCGCCGGCCCACCCGCCGGCCGCGGCCATCGAAGAGGGGCGCGTCGTCCACGGCGCAGCTCGGCGACCGGGCCTTGAAGACATAGCCGCAGAGGCGGCCGGCGCCGCGGGCCAGGCGCCGGGCACAGGCCTCCAGCCGGTCCGTCTCGTCCACGTCCGGGTCCCCCACCCGCAGGGCCCGCGGCCCGCCCCCCGGCCCCCGCACCAGCGCCAGGGGCGGGCGGGGCACCCCCAGGCCGGCGGCCGCCTCGGGGCAGAAGGGTACCAGCTCGAGGTGGGCGGCGGCGTCGGCCAGCCAGGCCACCCGCCGGTGGGTCCCGTCGTAGCGCACCGGCTCCCCCATCAGGCAGCTGCTCACCCCCACCGCCGGCCGCGGGGCAACGGAGCCCGACCCCGTCATGGGGTCGTCATGCGTCATGGGGTCTGACCCCATTGAAAAGTCGTCATGGGGTCAGACCCCATGGAAAGGTTCCACGGGCCGGGGGGCGGGGCGGGGACGCCGGTAATTTGGCGGCGGAACCTCAACCGGGTTCGCCCAATTTCCCCTAACGCCTTGATCGCTAAATAGCCCCATCGTTATTCACAAAACCTGTGGATAACCTTGTTTATAAATCCGCCCGCCGGCACCTAAGTGCCCGTCATTGTTACGCTCTTGTTAAAGTGCCTATAAAGCGGTCAGGGAAATAAATGCTTATTTTACAATGTGTTGTGACAGGACCGGCCCCCGTTCCACGCTGTTGCCGGCGGCGGGCCGGGCGCCGGCCCGCGCCGCCGCTTCCTGTGCATAACCTGCGCTAACCCATAGCCGGGTTGCCGGTTTCCAGGCCCCCGCCGGCCCCGGCCGGTGACCGGCGCGTCAGGGACTTACGCCTGAAATTTGACGCCGGCCCCCACCGTGAAACGTTCCACGGACCTCACCGGCCCAGCCACCACAGCAGCACCGACAGCAGGAGGCTGAGGAGGATCATGGTGGTGACGGGGAAGTAGAAGCGGAAGTTCTCCCGCTCGATGACGATGTCCCCGGGCAGCCGGCCCAGGGGAAGCTGGGACAGCCAGGGCCAGAGCAGCCCGGCCACTACTAATATGAGTCCAAGGAAGATCAGTACCCGTGCCATGCCCGCCTCCCGG
>JALUUH010000190.1 GCA_027021445.1 Gammaproteobacteria bacterium | reverse complement strand
TTCTTTGAACATTCTTCAATAATATCTGCATTATTATTTGTCTTGATATTATTATTCTGGTTTGTCCGTCGCTTTAATGGTGTTTTAAGCTTCCTTTGTGGTGGCACAAAGATTTCTTTATCTGATTTTGAATATGCAAAGGCACTTGGCTTACCGATACTTTTATAGTCATGCCCAACCATACACCCGGCTTCTCCATGCCCGATGAATAAAATGCCATTGTTTTTGAGGAGAAAGTGAAGTTTGCCTAACACATTATCTTGTGTCTCTTTATTGAAATATATAAGGAGATTTCGGCAGAATATGATGTCGTATAGGGCCATATTGCCTGGGCAATCTAGACTAAGTATGTTTCCATGTTCAAATTTAACCAAATCTCTAATGTTTCTGTTCAAACGATATCCATTTTCTATTTTCGAAAAATAATTTTTGCGTAATATAGGATCTACACCACGGAAGGAATGGTCCGTATAAACGGCTTCTTTTGCCATCTCCAGCGACTGCGTTGACACATCAATAGCATCAATGGCAAAGTCACTTGGTTTAAGACCACATTCGATCAAGGTAATGGCAACCGAATAAGGCTCCTCTCCTGTTGAGCAAGGTATGGTTAATATGCGTAAAACATCCTTATCTGGTTTTAGCATCCATTCCCGCATAACATAAGATCTTAAGCAGACAAACGGTTCCTGCCCACGAAAAAACCAGGTTTCAGGCACCATTGTCTCATTTATGAGGGCTTGTAGCTCCCCAGGCGTTTTATTTAGTACCGTATAATAAGTTGAATAATTATTTATATTACACTCTGCCATACGATCATCAATTGCCTGCCTTATCACAGGAAGCCCAACCGTATCAACGTCAAGCCCAGTTGCTTTTTGCAGCAATCCACTAATCGCTTCTAATGACATTCGTTTCCTGCATCATGTGGTTTTGTTGGAGTGTTCAGGTGAAATAAGCGCTTATGCAGATATGAAGGCAACAATTCATCAGCATTAACCCGCTGAATAATCTGTTCATCCACCATTATCAGCTCTTGCCCAAGAAGCATTGATTTATTTTCTTTTTCATATGGAGAGGCTTGCATCATATTATCTATACGCACAGCATCCGTAACCCTTTCCGCCAATATTCCAAGCACATGTTTTTTATCATCCGCCAGCGTTTGCCTAACTAAAATTATTCTTGTACTTAAGCGGTTGGGGGCAGATTTTTTTGTGTACATTCTGGATATATCTAGTACAGGGATCAATTGCCCCCGGCAAT
>JALUUH010000189.1 GCA_027021445.1 Gammaproteobacteria bacterium | reverse complement strand
AGCCCAATGAGTAACAATGAGGCCTGTCTCACGGCGAGACCCAGTATCAGGCTCAAGCCAATAAATCCCTCCAACATCAGCAGTGTGACATGTATGGAGCCAACATCATTAATGTTTACCGAAAACAGCCCCCCCTGTGATGCGTTGATTAAGAGCGATGCGCCAATCAATATTCCGATGATCGCAGTTGCATAAGGCTCGATTTTTTTAGGTTCCCAAGTAAGTGAAATTTTGGGGTAGAACTTGTCTAAAAGAATGCCTGTTAGCGCTACAGTAAGACCGACTAACAGCCATGCAGATGTATAAGCGACAAGGTTTCCTGTAAATGCCTGAGTTGGTTGCCCAGGCTCCACAAACCATTTTAAATGCGCGTAAGCAGGGAAAGCGAAAAAAATACTAAGTCCGGAAGTTCCAAGCAGTATGTATTTATGAATTTTTTTCCTGAAATATTTCATAATAAATCCTTTTCATTTAGCATTTCTACAGGTTTTTTAACTTTTCTGCAACACTCTCTAACCGTAACAAAAGATGCAATTTTATGTTATGTTATACGAATCAACAGGATAACTATGCTGATTAATGCTTTTGGACTTTCCTTTATAAAACCTTCAGCACAGGCAAAGAAGCTGGCTTGTATTGCAGGACAATCAGTTGAGTAAACCGCTCAGTTTTTTGTTGGAATATACGTGTCTGTCATAGGTATAGTTTTATTTTTCAGTGTTAATCACCGTGTTTATTTTACAAAAAAAATAAATGGCAACTACGTGATTTTATTTTCAATACTGTAAATTGCTTAGCGATAGCCAGCTTCAACAATTACAGCAACAGTCAAAAATCGGTAATAGATCTACAGCTACAGCGAGTAATATCCTGAAAGGAAAATTTAATGTTGTTACACAGGTGAATCTAACGACTAATACTGAAGACGATGCCAGAAAACTAAAAAGGGTGAAAACTTAATATTATTAAATTATCAAATAGCAGCGTACCAGAAAGACATACTGCGCAACTGCTTAACTAATGGAACGTCTAGCTTTATACTCATAGTGATTTTCTCTTTTCAGTCTTAACACTTATTAACAGTAGGTAGATGTGAAGCTTGTGCAATCAAATAGTTATTTGACGAATACTGTTATATGTAAAATACTCACAAACATTAGTGTATCAGCCAGTCCGGCCTTCACAAGTACAAATATTACCTTGACAGTTAACGAATTATAAACAAGTCAGGGCTTGGCTGATCTACACCCTTTGTTTTTTAAATATTTTT
>JALUUH010000188.1 GCA_027021445.1 Gammaproteobacteria bacterium | reverse complement strand
TGTTTAAACCTGTTAATCCCTGTAGGTTCATTGCTTGCTTAACGATGCGTCAACGGTACTTTGATTAATCTCGCCATATTATCCTGTCCCTGGCCCTTAATCCCGTGGGATTCGGGAATGGGTTTCCGCCTCACGGCTTTAACCCCTTTCGGTACTTTGTCAGGAGAGCTTCACACCCCATCATCAGCGCAATGGCAGCATATCTCCATAGGGAACTGACAGGAATATGTCAGGTATTATCAAGGAGTATAACTCCTTGTAATACAATCAATAATGCGACATCGGGTCGCAACTAACGTCGCAAATCACCGGCGGCAAAAAGCAGAGCGAGGAACGAGCGGCGCTTTTTGGCGTCCGAGTGCATTTGCCTTGTTAGCTTCTATGTTCATTAATCCATCTTGTAATAATTGAGGCAGCTTTTTTAAGGTCGAAACTTATACCCGCTACTCCTGGTTTTATCGATACGACATCAGTCAACGATTCGTTTGATTGGGGTAGTAGCTTGCTGGTTAGCATATCCCATTCACTTCTGGGGTTTTCAAAAAATGCTGCCATATATTTTTGTTCAATATCAAATGTTTCAGCTTGTTTGTTCAATGATAAAATAATTGCATTCAATTGCTTTACTGGTATTTCGTTTTTACCAAAAGACTGTAGATATCCAGATGCACTAAAGCTGAAATGAAATATATCAGCCGCTTTTTTGTCGTACATTACATAGAGTTTATTGCCTATCATCATAAGCAAGTTTTCAAAATCATGTTGGAAAAAGTTAAGAATTTCGTCTTTAGAAGAAACGTTTGGTAATGAAATAGAAACATCAATAGATTGAAATATATCATTAAGAAGTGATTCAGTGTCATTAAGTCCTGCGGTCTCTCTTAAATCAGCACTTGCAGACAAATTTATTAATTGCCTGTAGTAAATCTGGAAAAGGATGCCGAGCTTATATGCTTTACTATTTATTTCGTGTTCCATGTGTATTCTCAAATGAAGCTAACAGTGCAATAAGTGGAAAACTTTCCATGGTATCCCCCACTGTAGGAGGAAAAATTTCCACTTATTCTAATATTAAGCGATAAATCATAGAAAATGCTATCCACTTATTAAGTTTAGCTTGTCATTTTCCACTTATTGTGATATATAATACAAAACATGGAAAACGAACCCAAATTTCGCCCAAACCCCTCTTTAAAGTTGATGGATCAGGTGCGGGAAGTGTTGCGTTACTACCATTACGCCTACCGGACCGAAACCTCTTACTGCCAGTGGATA
>JALUUH010000187.1 GCA_027021445.1 Gammaproteobacteria bacterium | reverse complement strand
CCATGCGTTCAATACAATTTTCACAACCTGTGGATGCGTTGAAACTTGGTTTGCAAATCATGGAAAAAATACCTCGCCAGCCGGCCAATCAAACGATTGCAAAGACGCTGACCACATTAGGAGATATCCTATCTAGTCAAGGTATTTTCGGACAGGCTTTGGAATATTATAATAAAGCGCTCGATGACTATTTACTTCTTGGCGATTCCATTGCAGTCGGATGGTTATATATCAATATTGGAAATATGTATTTTCACCAGAATTTATTTGATCAATCAGAAGAAAAATATCAGAAGGCTTTTCGAGTTTTTAAAAATAGTAATTTACAAACCGGAATGGCGACGACGCTAAACAACCTGGCGTTAATCGCACTGGAAAAATCAGATCTAAACGAAGCAATGGATTATTTCCAAAGGGGTCTAAATGCACGAATTTTATTAGATAATCCGGCGCTGTTGGCCCATTCATATCTTTATATCGGGGATATTTATTTACAAAGGGACAGCATACAACAGGCCCTGGATTATTTTAATAAAGCATTGGAAATTGGTATTTCCACAGATACTCTTAACCTCACCGGCAGAAGTTATCAATACTTAGGGGTGACCAATTTATTATTGGGTGAAGAGGCTGCAGCTTTGGAAAATTTCCATAAAGCAAAGTCTGATTACATGGAACATACTAACGTAGTTTATTTAGTTGAGCTATACCAGAGCATGGCTGATCTTTATAATTTAAAAGGTCAAAATGATTCCGCTCTGGTTTACTTGAATCACGCTTTGCTTATTGCAACAAAAAATGGCCTTAATGATAGTCAAATTGAAATCCTTGAAAAAATTATCCGGATTCAAAAAAAACTGGGCAAATTCAATAAACTGAGTCATTCTTACGAGCAGAAGGATTCACTGCTGAAAACCCTTTACGGTAAGGAAAAAAAGCATGCTCTATTACTGTCGGAGATACAACAGGAACTTTCTGCAAGTAAACGCACTCTGTCTGAGAGTGAAGCCCTGTTGGAGCGCACCGTTCTGATGCGGAATGCAGCGCTGGTTATTGGGATATTCATGGCGCTGCTCCTGTGGCTACTCTACCGGCGTTACACGTATAAAAAGGAAACCGATGCTCTATTGTTGAGACATCAGGATAAGATCTACCGGCAAAAATTGAGTGTAGAACAACTCAAATCCCTCCAGTATCAATTGAAGCCGCACTTTCTGTATAATATTCTGAATTCCCTGCATGTATTGATTCGACGTTCGCCCGAAAGAGCACGGAAAATG
>JALUUH010000186.1 GCA_027021445.1 Gammaproteobacteria bacterium | reverse complement strand
AAGTGGCAGAGTATGGTAGTTCATAACGCGAATTAACATTGGCAGGTTTAAACCGGCTACGATAATACTATTTTCAACATTAATGGATGTTGCAATATTGCTTGGGGTTGCGCCATAAAGATCTGTTAATAACAATAAACCATCATCACTATCAAGCTCGCTGATAATTGATGTTATTTCGGCGAGCTTATTTTTGTGGTCACAGTCCATTTCAACACTGACAGTACGTATTTGCATCGGGCAGGAGCCAATAATTTTTATTGCAGTATCCAGGATAACCTGGCCAATATGATCGTGGGTAATAATGAGGGCGCTGACACTCATGATTTTTCTCAATATTGTCGTTTCTGATATATTACTCTAATTCTCTGTGTCGAACCAAGATATTGGGGTAATGTTTTTTAAGTGCAGATGAGATTTTTTCAGTTAGATAGACCGAGCGGTGTTGCCCGCCAGTACAACCAATAGCGATAGTCATATAACTGCGATTTTCGGCAATAAATTTTGGTATCCATTTTTCAAGAAACTGAAGAATATCGTGGTACATTGATTTAACATCATCACTTGATTCCAGAAAATCAATAACGGCTTTGTCTTTTCCTGTTTTTGGGCGTAATTCGGGCATCCAGTGGGGGTTGCTTAAACAGCGTACATCAAATACAAAGTCAGCATTGACAGGAGCACCATGCTTAAAACCAAAGGACTCTATTAAGACCGATGTGCTGGTTTCATTATTTTTAACCAGGCGTTCTTTTATACGTTCGCGCAACTGATGTACATTGGTCAGGCTGGTATCAAAGCGTAAATCTGCACAGTATGCAATGGGTTCAAGTAATTTTCTTTCTAATATAATCGCTTCACTTAGCGACATGTTGGTTTGGCTTAGTGGGTGCTTGCGGCGAGTTTCGCTAAAGCGTTTAATAATGGTTTCGTCGTTGGCTTCCAGATAAAAAACTTTATAGTTGATTTTATTTTCTTTAAGTTCATCCAGGCAGGATTCAAACTCATTTAAGCTGTCGGGAATATTACGTGCATCAATACCAATAGCGATATTTTGTCTGGCTTGTGAATTGGCTTTGTGAAATTCTTTAATAAGTGCCGGTAACATACTAATAGGAAGATTATCCACACAGTAATAATCCATATCTTCGAGCAGGTGCAGAGCAATACTTTTTCCGGAGCCGGATAGCCCACTGACAATAATTAGATTCATTTATTTTTTGCTCTCTGTTGATTTATTATCGATGTATTGTTGTTGTCGTTTTATAAAGTCGTCACTT
>JALUUH010000185.1 GCA_027021445.1 Gammaproteobacteria bacterium | reverse complement strand
AACACTCATAACCATCCCGGGCAGGGCAAACGCATCTAAATTCTATTGACAAATCAACGCCTCCATATAGTCGATATTGATTGCTGCCATGCGCATTTTCCTAGCCAAACCTATCTTTCGTTTTTCGTCATGCTTGAGAATATTTAAAACAATACGACGAACTGTTGATAAATTCTCAGGTGCATGGGCTGTTCGAATCAGACTTCGATCCTCATTAAAAGCGACATCCAGGCACCAATGCAAACTGTTTTCTACGCCCCAGTGTGAGCGAATGGCGTTAGCGATCATCTTGGCACTGCCATCTAGGCTTGTGATATAGAAACGCTTTTCTGTTTCAACTTTTCCTTGATATTCTCGAACCGACTCGAGCATAACAATGGACTTTATTCCTTTCCATAAGATACCTTGGCCTATCAAGTCACTATTGGAAACATAGCATGTTCGTTGCTCTATTCGGCCGTGGTCTGCGTCAACATCCCTGGTGTATTTGTATTGCCTTTTTTCTGCCTCATGTTGAACAGTGAAAATATCTTTTATCTCTCTATATAGCTGCTTATGGTTGTTTTTCACCGAAAGTACGTAGTCAGCATTCTTCTCTCGTATCTTCTCAGCTATCGACTTTTGACACCCCATTGCATCTATCGTAATTACGCTACCCTCGATAAACAGTGAATCTAACAGCTCAGGAATCGCTGTGATTTCGTTTGATTTGTCATCCACTCTTATTTGCCCAAGAACAAGTTGATTCTCACTGGCCCATGCACTGACCATATGAATAGCAGATCGTTTGTTCCGCTTGTCTCTTGATCCCCTAACGGTTTTCCCATCAATAGCAATGACCTGCCCGTCTATTTTACTTTGAAGCCCATCAACCCAGCTGATAAAGCAGCGCTGAAATGCGCTGGGGTCTAGCTTTGAAAATACGCGTCGAAGTGTGTCGTGAGAGGGTATGCCGTTCGTTAGATTAATGAACCGTTTTAACCACGATTTTCGTTCGGTAGCGAAATCTTCCATCTCTTCCCACCCTTCCATGCCGCACAACGTTGCGCATATTACGATGAAGAGTATGTCTGTTAATTCGTGTAATTTCGTCCTTTCAATTCGAGGATCAGGTAAGGAGCCAAAGTATTTGTCGATGAAGAGCGTATTGTTTGTCATGGATTATCATGTAACCTATTGAATTGTGGTTACTTGAATAACATTTCCATGCAATAATGAACAGTCTATTTAGATGCGTTTGCCCTGTAAATAACGCGAATTCAGAAAGCTATTGCATCATCGTA
>JALUUH010000184.1 GCA_027021445.1 Gammaproteobacteria bacterium | reverse complement strand
TCACTCATTTCAGCCGGATTAAATTTCAAATACGGTGGATTTCCTACATGCACCTTGGTGACGGAGCGTAGCTCGAAAAAATATTTTATTAAATCGAGATTGTATTCATATTCCGGTTTAATTGAGTATGATCGGCGCTGAACTCGTTTTTTATTGTAAAAGACCTGCGCCAACTTTGTTGCAGGTGCAATACGCAACGGAATACCCGCTAACAATAAAGCTAAGCCGATACGCGTAGTTGAAAACAAGGTAATGGCCGCATCATACTTTTCGCGTTTTAATAACTTCACTAAAGCTAATAAACCCGATAGCCCTGCATCCTGCCCTGGATCACATACAGCCTCATCAATCCATTCACAATTCCGCGCCATCTCGAATGTATAACCAGGAACCAAGGTATGAACCTTCATCTGAGGGTCAGTGAGTTTCAACATCGCAAAACTTGGATAGGCAAGCATGAAGTCACCTAACTTGTCATTTCGAATAACAAGTATTTTTTTTACCGTCGAATTACTTTTGGCTTTCAAATGGGTACTCATCAACAAATTTTTCCAAAATTTTCACTCTCTCTAATACAGCTATTTCAATAACGCACTAAAGTACTCAATGGTTTTAGAAAGCCCCTCTCTTAGCTGAATCTTAGGCTCCCAATCTAACGCACGTTTTGCATAGCTAATATCGGGTTGGCGCTGTCTAGGGTCATCATGAGGCAAATCCTCAAAAATAATTTTCGATTCTGAGTTTGTTAAATCAATAACAGTTTCCGCTAACTGTCCAATCGTAAACTCATGAGGATTACCAACATTCATAGGGCCGGTTACATCAGAAGACGTATTCATCAAACGAACAAACACCTCGATTAAATCATCAACGTAACAAAAAGAACGTGACTGGCCACCATCACCATAAATGGTTATATCCTGTCCCTTAAGTGCCTGCACGATAAAATTTGATACCACCCTACCATCGTTTGGATGCATTCTAGGCCCATAAGTATTAAATATACGCGCAACCTTTATTTCTAGGCCATGTTGTCGATGGTAATCAAAAAAAAGCGTTTCAGCACAACGCTTTCCTTCATCATAACAGGAGCGAAAACCGATAGGGTTCACGTTACCCCAATAGGACTCAGGCTGAGGATGAATGATAGGATCACCATAAACCTCACTTGTTGATGCTTGAAACACCTTTGCCTTGACACGCTTTGCCAAACCCAAAACATTGATAGCACCGTGAACACTCGTTTTTGTTGTTTGAACAGGATCAAACTGATAGTGGATTGGAGATGCGGGACAAGCTAAGTTATAGATCTCGTCAATCTCAACGTATAAAGGAAAGGTAATATCGTGACGAATCAGCTCGAAATGATGATTATCCATCATAGTTAAAATATTGTCTTTGCTACCCGTGTAAAAATTATCCACACACAACACATCGTGACCATCCTTCAATAGGCGTTCACACAAGTGAGAGCCTAGAAAGCCTGCTCCTCCTGTTACTAGTATCCGTTTTCTAAGACCTGTACTTCTCATATTAATTTATTGTTCCCGGTTATAATCTATATTTGCAAGAGACCGAATGCGCATAGTATAGCTTTGAACGAACAAGGGTCATTTATATGATTTAGGCAAATTACTTATACGCTCTGTTTTAAGTCTATCCAATTCATAAAGCTTAGCCTCTTCCAGAAAAGTAGAGTAAGCGGCACTTATAGAAATAATAAAGCCTTGCATTCCATCTAGGGCGCCCCTTTTGATCATATAGGTTTCTATAAATTTCCCTACAGGCTTTAGAAATAACCGCCAAAGAATGAATTTTTTACCTTTTTCCTTACGTGTAAATGCTTTAATGCTAGAGAATTTATTATTAGTTTCTACCTGATCCGACAAATCTTCAAAACTATAGTGAATCAAATCACCTCGAATGGAGACCCCTTTTCCATCGAGAAATATTGTGTCATGGGGGTTTTCCCCACCCCACTTCGCACACCCCTTTTTAATCAGTCGATATCTCGCATTTGGATACCAGCCACCATGACGGATATACTTTTTCATATGATAAGTGAGACGTGGGAATTTAGCGCCTACGGCTTTCGGGTCACTTGCTAAAAACTCTTTTATCGATTCGGATAACTCAGGAGTGACACGCTCGTCTGCATCAATGGATAAAATCCATTCATGAGAACACAGATCCAAGGCTCTATTTTTTTGCGTAATATGCCCATCGAAGGCATGCTGAGTAAATTTAACATTATCAAATTCTTTACAAATTTTTTCAGTATTATCTGAGCTAAACGAATCGAGGACAATAATTTCATCAGCAAAACCTGCTACAGACTCAAGACAGTCTCTAATATTATTTTCTTCATTGAAAGTAATGATTGCTACCGATAATGGAGGAAAACTCTCCATCTAAATCTCCTTTAAGATAAATTAATATCTTTCCACACCTGCTCAACTGATAAGCCTTGCAAACAATCATAATGCCCCAATGGGCATTCTTTTTTAAAACAAGGACTGCATTCTAATTCCAGTGAAACAATCTTTGTTTTGTCGGACAGCGGAGGCGTATAACCAGGATCAGAAGAACCATACAACGCTACAACAGGGGTGTCCACCGCTGCTGCTATATGCATTAAACCCGAATCATTGCAAACGACGAGACTAACCAACGCCAACAAATCGATAACATCTTCCAGACTTGTACGCCCAGTTAAGTCGTTACATTTATGACTGGTAAGTCGGTTAATTTCTTGTGCAATTGTGGAATCTTTTGCCGAACCAAGCAGCCAAATTGTTTTTCCACTTTCGATTAACTTTATCGCTAATTTGGCATAATGCGTGGTTGGCCATTGTTTCGCAGGGCCGTATTCTGCTCCTGGACAAAAAGCGACGACATCCTTAGCCGATTCCTGCAAGTCTAACTTGCTGAGCACTGCTTGTTGAAGTTTCTCGCTTGTCACCAATTTTGGTTTAGGGAAGTCTTGATGATTAAAAGCATTTTTCTTAAAACCCAAAGAAACATATCTCTCTACCATCATGGGTAGTTTTTTTTTGTCTAACAACCTAATATCATTCAACAAGCCCCAGCGTGCCTCGCCCTTAAAGCCAGTGCGTTTTGCAATTTTTGCCCCGTAAGGCAGTAGAGCTGATTTCCAGGTATAAGGCAAAACTATGGCTTGCGCATACTTTTCACTCGCTAATTGCCGACCTAATCGCAAGCGCTCAAGCGGTTTAAATTTTCCATGACCCAATGGCATCTCAATGGATCGACGAACCTCAGGCATACGCGCAATTAACGGTTCACTCCACGCAGGTGCAACGACATCAATGCGCACCTCCTCATTTGCTTGCTTTAAGAGCCGGAACAAACTCTGAGCCATAACCATATCACCAACCCATGATGGGCCGATGACCAAGATCTTTGCGGACATATCATTCATTTAAAAAAGAAAAATACTTTACAAATAAATTATTTTTTTAATAAAAAATCAGTACCACAATAAGGGCACTTGGCATTTCCGGTTTTTTCGATGGGTAGAAAAACTCTTGGATGAGAATTCCATAATGTCATGCTATCCGTTGGACAATGCAAAGGTAAATCGGCACTCGTTATCTCATAACATGCTTGTTTGTTTTCAGTGTTGTGACCCGAATCAGATGATTGAACTGCTGGCATAATACCCCTCTCTTTAGCAAAATATTCTTGACTACATAGTTTTATTATAAATATGTTAACCAGTGCTCGTGCTTTGCATCACGCCCATGAACAATATCGAAATATAGGCTTTGTAATTTTTCCGTCATCGGACCACGAATTCCTTCGCCAATGGTTCGATTATCCACCTCTCGTATCGGGGTAACTTCTGCGGCAGTACCGGTAAAAAAAGCCTCGTCTGCAATATAAACTTCATCTCGTGTAATACGCTTTTCATGCACTGGGATACCTAGCTCACCCGCCAATACAATAATAGTGTTACGGGTTATTCCATCTAATGCCGAGGTTAAATCCGGCGTATAAATTTCTCCATCACGTACTAGAAATATATTTTCGCCACTGCCCTCGGCCACACAACCTTCTGTATCCAATAACATGGCTTCATCATATCCACAGCTTAAAGCCTCTTGCAGCGCAAGCATGGAATTCATATAGTTTCCATTGGCTTTTGCCTTACACATTGTGACATTAACATGATGACGCGTATAAGATGAGGTGCGAATACGTATCCCTTTTTCCATCCCATCTTTTCCCAGATAGGCACCCCATTCCCAAGCCGCGGCCATTGAATGAACTTTCAAGTTATCCGCTCTAATGCCCATACCTTCGGAACCATAAAAACACATGGGTCGAATATAAGCAGCCTCCAAATGATTTTTACTCACTGACTCACAGATTGCTGTATTAAATTCTTGTTTAGAATACATCATCGGCATTTGCAAAATATGCGCTGACCGAAATAATCGATCAGTATGCTCTTGCAAGCGAAAAATTGCGCTACCTTGTTCTGTTTTATAAGCTCGAATACCTTCAAAAACACCCATGCCATAATGCAAGGTATGGGTTAATAAATGGGTTTTAGCATCGCGCCAGGGCACGAATTCACCATCAAACCAGATGACGCCATCGCGATCATCCATTGACATAAAATTCTCCTCGATTCTTTCTAATTATCTTTTAAAAACAAATTCCAAATTCTAGTGACCGCACTGCGGAAATCAACAAATAAGGTTTCTTCAACCACTGGCGCCGGCATTTGGCGCAGCGTCAACTCATGCGCCTCTTGGCGATAGGCCAGATAAGCATTTGCCAGTATTTTAGCATCATCTCTCGCTAAAACGTTAGCCTTTGCTAAGGTTTCCAGCAGACGTAGATTATCTGAAAACTCTGCCAATTCCGGGTGCTTATCAGCCCAGCCCAGCACTAGGAACTGAATAATGAACTCAATATCAGTAATTCCTCCTCGATCTTGCTTGAGATCAAATAAGCCAGGCTTTATAGAAAGCTTTTCGCTCCGGATTCGCGCCCGCATTTCACTCACATCATTCCGTAAGGCCTCAACATCACGTTTTTTGCCTATGACTGCTGTGCGAATCGTCGAAAACCTCGTGCTTAATTGCGCGTCTCCTGCGACCATGCGCGCCCGAATAATGGCTTGATGCTCCCAAGTCCATGCATTATTTTGCTGGTAATCCCTAAAACTATCTAAGGAACTCACCAGTAAGCCCGAACTGCCGTTGGGCCGCAACCGAGTATCAACCTCATACAATGCCCCACCACTTACCGGTGTATTAAGGTAATGAATAATACGCTGAGCCAAACGTGCAAAAAATAGCGTATTTGGAATCACCTTATCACCATCCGTCTCCGCCGAACTGCCTTGACTATCATGCAGGAATACTAGATCGAGATCAGAGCCAAAACCAAGCTCGATGCCGCCCATTTTTCCGTAAGCAACAATCCCAAATTTTGCCTCTCTCGTTTTACCAGCTGCGTCGACATAGCGCGGCTTACCATGACGTTTTTGCAGGTGCTTGTAAGCGACAGCCAATACATTTTCCACCGCTGTTTCGGCAATATAGGTCAAGTGATCACTGACTTTTGCCACCGGCATTGCGGCGGTAATTTGTGAAGCAGCCACGCGCAACATATTCGCTTGTTTGAACTGCTGAAAAACGGTCATTTGCATTTCCGTGTCTTCAATCTCAACAATCGCCAAACGATTCATCAACTCTTGCTTTAATTCCACTTTCAACATTGGTTCATATAAACGTCTTGGATCGAGTAACTCATCTAACAAAACGGGCGTACGTATTAGCAAGCTTGAAATCCATGGACTGATTGCAAACAATCTAATTAACTGGGAAAGTGCAACAGGGTACTCCATTAACAGCGCAAGGTAGGCGGTACGGCGGGTAATATTTTCAAGTAAATCAAGAACGCGAAAAAAACATTGCTCAGGGTTTTCTACTTTAGACACCGCGTTCAATATCATCGGCATTAGCTTATCAAGCCGGAATCGTCCAGATTGAGCAGTTGCACGAACTGATTTAGACGCAGCAAATACTGATAGTCGGCGATACGTTTCCTGAGCATCTTGATAACCCAAATCGGTCAATAAATTCATCGCTTCTGCGGGCTCGAGTGAGCCGCCCCATAGCAGAGCAGCCGCATCCTCCACTTCCGTATTTTGCACATCATGTTCTTCGGTCTGAGGAGCAGCAAACACCTGATTAAAATGTGAATGCACCGTTGCTCGCCGCTTTGCTAACTCACTCTCGAACAAATTCCAGCTGACAAAACCCATGGAATAAGCTAATCGCAATTGAGCAAGCTTGCTATTCGGGAGCGTATGGTTTTGCTGGTCATTAAACGCCTGAATTCGATTTTCAGTTTTGCGTAAAAAAATATAGGCTTCAATTAACTCATCCACGATATATTTTGGTAAATAAGCTAATGCTCCTAACGACTCCAAAATACTAAGAATACTTCTGGCCTGTAGACGCTTTTCGCGCCCCCCTCTGATTAGCTGAAAAGCTTGGCCAATAAATTCAATTTCTCTAATCCCACCAAATCCCAACTTAACATTGTCGCGCAAGTTCTTACGCTTAACCTCACTCACAATCATGCGCTTCATATCACGCAGCGAATCAAATGCGGAAAAATCTAGATAGCGACGATAAATAAACGGGCGCAACATGGACTGTAGCATCTCCCCGGCTTGTTGAGTCCCGGAGATAACCCGTGCTTTTATCAGCGCATAACGCTCCCATTCCCTTCCGTGCTTCTCGTAGTATGCTTCAGTCGCAGCAAAGCTCAGACACAACTGCCCACTGCCGCCAAAGGGTCGCAAGCGCGTATCCACACGAAAAACAAAACCTTCCTCCGTAATATCACCTAAAATTTTACCCAGCTGTTGTGCCACTCGACTAAAAAACTGACTATGCGCAAGCGGACGAGAACCCCCTACCGTCGTTCCCTCTTCCACAAAGGCATATATCAGATCAATATCAGACGAAAAATTAAGCTCATTGGCCCCTAGCTTCCCCATGCCTAAAACAACTAAATCGAGCTTAACGCCATCACTTGATCGAGGGAATCCATGTATTTTTTCGAGTTCTTGCTGAGCATAGGCTGAAGCAAGTTGCACACAGGCATCCGCTAGGGCTGACAATTCGCTCAAGGTTGTTGCTAAATCGGTTGAATTTGATAAATCTCGCCAAGCAATTCGACACATCTCACGCTGGCGAAAACGGCGGATTAACGAGCAAAACTCTTGTTCATTCTTCGCACTACACAAAACGTCCTGCAGTCGCATAAAATACGCATTCTCTGGATAATCCTGCGCCAAATCTCCGCTGCGAAATAAGTCCATCATCATTTCAGGACGCCGCACACAGAGACGAGCAACAAAATCACTCGCCATCCAAACAAAAGGAAGCTCATCCCAATGCGGACTGTTCGTCGGCAATTCGATAGATTGCGATTCAGCGGCTGTTAGAAAATCATCAAAAGAATGCTCTACAGAGGTCGTTAATTCAGGCGGTAATATCTCGTAATTTAATCGCATTCAACTCTGCTTTAAAAGGACTCATTATTTAGGCTAAGTGCAACCAAGAATACACGGCTACATGGTTATTCTCAATCTTCAAGTAAAGACGGCTTTTGTCGCTATTAGTTACTCCATATACCCATGGAGATCCTGGAAAATGTCTTTACCGGACTATCTCAAAGCGATGGTCAATTATGAAGCGTCAGACCTATATTTGACGACCGGTGCACCGCCTAGCATTAAAGTGCTTGGTACCCTCAATGCGCTCGAAGCCGATATTATTCCCCCCGGAAAGGTTTCTGAAATAGCGTTAAAAATAATGACCGAGAAACAACAGCTCGCTTTTGAGCAATCTTCGGAAATCAACCTTGCGATTTCCGAAGCCGGACTCGGTCGTTTCCGGGTAAATATATTCAAGCAACGCGGCCAAACCGCAATGGTTATCCGGCATATTAAATCGGTCATACCTAGCATCGATACACTAAATCTCCCAATGATTTTAAAACGTGTCATGTTACAGCCCCGCGGCTTAGTTTTATTTGTCGGTGGCACCGGCTCCGGTAAATCCACTTCGCTGGCCGCACTCATAGACTATCGAAATACCCATGCTTCAGGACATATCATTACCATCGAAGACCCCATCGAATTTATCTATCAACATAAAAAATCCATTATCAATCAAAGAGAAGTAGGCATTGATACTAAAAGCTATGGGCACGCATTGAGCAATGTGCAACGCCAAGCATCCGACGTCATCCACATTGGTGAAATTAGTGACCGCGAAACCATGGAGCAAGCTATTTCATTTTCCGAAACAGGACATTTAGTCGTTTCAACATTACATACTAATAATGCAGATCATACTTTAGACAGAATCATTAATTTTTTTCCGGAAAATCGACGCAATCAATTACTCATGGATTTGTCTTTAAATGTAAAAGCGATAATTTCTCAGCGCCTACTTAAAACCGTCGACAATAAACAAACGGCGGCAACTGAAATTTTATTGGCAACGCCCCTCATTAGTGAGCTTATTCTAAAAGACCAAATACATCACATTAAAGAAACCATCGAAAAATCAGCTGATTTAGGCATGCAAACATTTGACATGGCTATTTTTGAACTTTACAAGACAGGAAAAATCAGCGCCGATGAAGCACTAAAAAATGCAGATTCTGTTACCCATTTAAAGCTGAAAATTAAGTTACAAGAAAAAGACTCTTTTAAGAGTTAAGAGATGGCCACGCACCGCTCTTAATAGGCGATAACTTGTGAAACCGCTGGCCCCTAGGAGCCAGCCCTAGGCTTCTGGCCAATAAAGAGTGCTTCGTTTCGAAACCCTCTATTCACATCACCAACCAATGCTTCCTCACGGTAGACGAGCAATTTCAAATCTGAAAATAATTCAAGTAGTTCTCCTGAAGATAATCGAAAATCTGGATTTCCCGGGCCAGAATATGCATCGGTCACTGTTTGTGTAAAAGTCTGATAGAAGAGCAAGCCTCCTGGCGCTAAGGCATGCACTATCGTATTGACAAGACTTCGATCCAAATAATGCGCAATATTTATAAGATCGAAACTATTTTTTTCGACGGATATATTTGACAAATCTCTTGCCGAAGCCTGTACCGACAAACCTTCCTTGTCAGCCATCGTATTTATCTTATCGACCACCACATCGGATATGTCCCAAGCCTCTACGCGCAAACCACGGCTTGCCAGAAAAAAAGCATCCGCACCTAAACCACAAGCTAAGTCTAATGCTTTACCTTCTTTCGGGAATAGGTGTTCATTTTCCAGCAATATTCGCGAAGGCTCAAAACTCGCTGCCGATTGATCTGAGTAAATATTATTCCATTTTTTTTGTGACTTCGTATCTATGATCAATGTCATTATCCTATGAAAATTCGGGGTTAGCGCCGCCAAAAAGTAGGGGTCAGCAAAACTAATAAGGTAAAAATTTCTAATCGTCCCAGCAACATTGCAAAACATAATATCCACTTGGCCACATTATTGATATCTCCATAATGCGCAGCCACACTTCCTAAACCAGGACCTAAGTTATTCATGCACGCAGCAACTGCGGAAAACGCGGTGACTAAATCTAAACCTGTCGCGGTCAAGCCCAAAGCCATGACTGCAAATGCGACAACATATAAAGAAAAAAACCCCCATACAGCTTCGAGAACACGATCTTCTAATATGTGATTACCGATTTTAACCGAAACCTGCGCCGAAGGATGAATTAAACGTACAACTTCGCGTTTTCCCTGCTTAACCAATAATAAGACACGAATAACCTTCATGCCACCCCCCGTCGATCCTGCACAGCCGCCAATAAAACTGACCAAAATGAGTAACAAGGGAATAGAACCCGGCCAAACTGAAAAATCTGCAGTCGTAAAACCCGTAGTGGTTCCTATCGAAATCGCCTGAAACAAACCATGAAATAGTGCATCGCTGGTGGCTGAAAAAGTATTATTTAAAAGTAAAAAACCAATCGTTATGAGCGCAACAAATAATAAAACTTTAATATAAGTTTTAAACTCTTCATCTTGCAAATAGGGCGCTACCGTCAAGCCTCGCCACGCGATAAAATGCAGAGAAAAATTCACCGCAGCTAACAACATAAAAACCATAGCAACGGCCTGAATCCAATAACTTTGAAAATAACCCATGCTCGCATCATGAGTTGAAAAGCCACCAATCGCGACGGTCGAAAAACTATGCGTCAACGCATCAAAAGCATTCATTCCTGCCGTCCAATAGGCCAGAGCACACGCAATCGTTAAACCCAAATAAATATACCAAAGCGCTTTCGCTGTTTCAGTAATGCGTGGCGTGAGCTTATTATCCTTCATTGGCCCCGGAGTTTCAGCGCGATACAACTGCATTCCCCCGATACCAAGCATCGGAAGTACCGCCACCGCTAAAACGATAATCCCCATTCCACCTAACCATTGCAGTTGCTGACGATAAAACAGAATAGATTTTGGAAGATGATCCAGACCTGTAATAACGGTCGCACCCGTTGTCGTTAAACCCGACACTGATTCGAATACCGCATCAGTAATAGACAACACCGGATTATCTGACAAGACTAAAGGTAACGAACCTGACACACTCAAAACAACCCAAAACATTGCCACGATAATAAAACCATCACGTAAACGCAGTTCTTTACGAAATCTTCGAACAGGAAACCATATCATCAAGCCTGATACACAGGTCATCAGAAACGCATAAAAGAAGGCATAAGCCTCACCATCTGCATACAAAAAACTGACAACCACGGGAGGTAACATGGTTAAACTAAAAACCATGAGGAACATACCCATTATTTTTTGTACTGCAGTTCGTTGCATTGAGTAAATAGCTTATTAATATTTATCGAAATTTGAGCCAGACTTTGACAATAACTCCTAGGAACTTGTCAATACTAAGCTGATGGCATACTAAAGAAACGTAATGCCTACCTGAAATAATCGCTCCACTTCCACAATTCTCTTTTTATCAACCACAAAAAGAATGACATGATCCTCCGCTTCAACCATTAACTCAGAATGAGACACCAGTACTTCATCACCACGTACAATCGCCCCAATCGTCGTTCCATCAGGCAGATCTATTTCTTTCACTTTTCTGCCAACCACTTTTGAAGAACGCTTATCACCATGCGCTACGGCTTCAATTGCTTCGGCTGCACCCCGGCGCAAAGAATGCACCGCCACTACATCTCCTCTTCTAACATGTGCTAACAAACTGCCAATGGTGACCTGTTGCGGCGATATAGCAATATCAATCAAGTCATTTTGTACTAAATCTACATATTCAGGTCGATTGATAATCGCCATCACTTTTCGTGCACCCAGTCGCTTGGCAAGCATAGATGATAAGATATTAGCTTCATCATCATTTGTCATAGCGCAAAATACATCTGTATTTTCGATATTTTCTTCTAATAACAGGTTTGCATCAGCAACATCTCCATTCAAAACAATCGTGCGTTCAAGTTGCGCCCATACTTGTCTAGATTGTTGCAGATTTCGATCAATAATCTTGACTTGATATTTATGCTCAAGTGCTTTTGCGAGCCGTGTTCCTATATTTCCGCCACCCGCAATAATAATCCGTTTAACCGGCTTATCAAGACGCCTTAACTCCCCCATTACAGCGCGAATATTTTTTCGTGCGGCCACAAAAAAGACCTCATCATCCACTTCAACAATCGTATCTCCCGTTGGGATTATCGGTTTTCCGCGGCGAAAGATGGCGGCAACACGCGTTTGAATACCGGGCATGTGTTGCTTTAATTCCATGATTTCGTGACCCACTAATGGACCACCGTGAATTGCCCGTACAGCGACAAGGCGAACCTTGCCATTAGCAAAATCCAATACTTGCAAAGCACCTGGAAACTCAATGAGACGCTGAATATATTCAGTCACAACCTGCTCGGGACTTATTAATACATCGATAGGTAATGCTTCTTGAGCAAATAATTGAGGAAAACTAAGATATTCTTTGGCACGTACACGTGCAATTTTTGTAGGAGTGTGAAAAAGCGTATAGGCAATTTGGCACGCAATCATATTCGTTTCGTCACTATTCGTAACAGCTAGAATCATATCTGCGTCTTCTGCGCCAGCACGCCTAAGCACCTCCGGGTGCGAACCATGCCCCAATACAACTTGAATATCTAACCGATCTTGTAAGGCACGAATTCGTTGGCTTTCGACATCGACAATCGTAATGTCATTTGACTCACTCGCTAATGTCGCCGCCACCGTTGAGCCAACTTGCCCCGCACCTAATATTATAATTTTCATAGCAACATAGCTCGAATAGTTCGCAATCTTCGTATCCACCACGAATTAACGTGATGTGTTCGACAAAAAGAATGATGCATACAAAAGTATCTGAATTAAACCTGCTTTGTTAAGCAAGCGTAGTAAAAACCGTCCATGCCATTGTCTCCAGGCAATATCTGTCGCCCTATATCACCTAGCTTACCCCAATTCACATGGATTTTAATTTCTTTTGCATCTGCATGCGCTGCTAAAAACCGCGCAAGCTGGCCTTCATTTTCAACACGCAACACGGAGCAAGTTGAATAAACCAGACGGCCACCCGGTTTAAGTGTTGGCCAAATGGCGCTCAGCAACTTAGCCTGAATCTCTTCTAACGCTTGCATATCGCTCGCGGTACGCAATATTTTAATGTCTGGATTGCGCCGAATCACACCTGTAGCTGAACACGGAACATCCAATAAAATACGATCGAAAAATTCGCCATCCCACCATTTTTCAACCTCCACGGCATCCGCACATTGCACCGTTGCATTTAAATGGAGCCGCGACAACGTATTCTCGATCAGACGAACTCTAGGCTCTTTTACCTCTAATGCCACCACCTCAACTAAATCCGCTTGCTGTTCCAGAATTGCCGCTGCTTTGCCACCGGGTGCCGCGCAAGCATCAAGCACGCGCTGTCCGGGCTCCAGCTTTAACAGCTGAGATGCAAACTGCGCTGCCCCATCTTGAATAGAAACATGGCCTTCGAAAAATCCCGGTATATTTTCAACATTCGTCGGACTTTCCAATTGAACCCCATAATCCAGCTCACTGATTTCATGACCAGCCAAGCCAACCTCGCTCAATTTTTGCAGAAATTCGGCACGACTTGTCTTTTGACAATTCACTCTTAAACTCATCGGTGGATGTTGATTATTTGCCGCCAATATAGTTGAGCAAGCCTCTGGCCAGTCTCTTTTAAGGCAATCAATAAACCATTGCTGATGCGCGGTTTGGGCAACCTCATCATGTTTCATTTTTTTCTCTAAGTCGGCTCGATGACGATCAAACTCGCGTAATACTCCGTTGACCAAAGCTCTTGCCCAATCACGCTTCAGAGGTTTTACTTGCTTAACGGTTTCATTAATTGCCGCATAAACGGGTACACGACTGAATGCGAGCTGGTACACACCTACCGCTATCAACAGCTTTAACTCGAAATCTTTAGGCTTTAGTGCTCTCGTCAACAACTGCTGGATGAAATACTCAATACGTGGATACCAACGTGCTACACCATATACCAGATCTTGAGCCAGTCCACGGTCGGAAGAGTTTTCCAGTTTTTCGAGATGACGGGATAACACAACACCAATAGATCGGTTGTCCTTAATAACCTCAGCAAGCGCTTTAACAGCGATAAGGCGCGGATTATGTTTTGCCAACGAATTAGTGCTCCGAACCTAAAATTATTCCGCTAGGTTTATTTGAATTCAAAAAGCTTGCGACATCCATTGGTTTTCCGCCAGGCAGTTGCAATTTTGTTATCCGCAATACGCTTTGCTCGCCCGCCACTACCGCAATGCCTGTTTTATTGGCAGACAGAATTTCCCCTGGCTGTTGCGTGCTGCTTTGCTGGCTAACTTCAGCTTGCCACACTCTTAGTACTTTTCCTTGATACGTGGTTTGCGCCACCGGCCATGGATTAAATGCACGAATTTGTCGATCAAGAATATTGGCCGATAATGACCAGTCAATCTCGGCTTCAGACTTACTCAATTTAGCCGCATAACACGCCAAATTTTCATCTTGCTTTTCCGCTTTCAAGGCGTCATTCGTCAATTGCTCTAGCATTTGAATAGTCGCCTGTGATCCAAGCACAGCGAGTTTGTCATGTAGGGTCTGAGAAGTGTCATGCTGTGCAATGGCACACGATAATTTGATTAACATGTCTCCCGTATCCAAACCCTTATCCATTTGCATAATGGTCACACCTGTCGCGGTATCCCCTGCAAAAATCGAACGCTGAATGGGCGCAGCTCCACGCCAACGCGGTAACAAAGAGGCATGAATATTAAAACAACCATAGCGCGGTATTTGCAACACTGCTGTTGGCAGAATCAAACCGTAGGCAGCCACTACCATAACATCACCATCCAGCTCTGCCATTTCCAATTGAACCGCCTTGTCTTTCAAGGAAACGGGTTGATAGACAGGGATACCTGCATCCATTGCAACTTGCTTCACCGCACCCGGTACAATCTTTCTACCACGCCCTGCGGGGCGATCTGGCTGGCAATAAACCGCAACCACCGCATACGAACCCGCCAACAAACCGCGCAATGCTACCGCCGCAAATTCAGGCGTTCCGGCAAATATAACTCTTAGATTACGCTTCATAGACAACACCGCTGTTACATGGTTTTTTTACGCAATTTTTCCATTTTCTTCTTGATGCGCATTCGTTTAATCACCGACAGGTGGTCAACAAATACAATACCCTCAAGATGATCTAGCTCATGCTGTATGCATATCCCCAATAGGCCGGTCGCTGCTAACTGAAATTTTTCTCCATTGCGGTCAAGCGCTTCAACTATAACGCGTTCAGCTCGATTGACGGGCTCGTATATCGAGGGAACTGACAAACAGCCTTCGTCGCTAGTTTGGCTGCCCTCTTTAGCCATAATCACAGGATTGATTAACACCTTTGGATCACTCCTATCGTCGGTCACATCAATGACAATAAGCCGAATAGGCTGACCCACCTGAACGGCCGCAAGACCGACCCCAGGAGCATCGTACATGGTTTCCAACATATCATCGATTAACCGGTTTAAGCGGTCATCAAAATGCTCAACCACTTTAGAAATTTTACGCAAACGATCATCAGGGAAATGCAATATATTTAGGAGCGCCATAGTTATTAACCGTCGAATTCTCCGAGGCTGTCCGCGAACAGCCTCTTAAGCTAATTTGAAAAAACGTGATCTTAGCATATAAAGAGTAGCATGGTGATTCAGGATCATAAGCATTTGCACAAAGGAAATAATTACCCGTAAAATCCGTATAACATGAACAATAATCTAAAATATTGGCTCGCCCTTCATCGCGCCCCAGGTGTTGGCACAAGCACTTTTCACACTCTTTTACAACAGATAAAAGACCCAAAAATACTTTTTGAAAACAAAGAGCTTCTTAATACCATCCCTAAACTGCGTGCACCGCTCAAAGAATACCTGTTAACCCCTAATTGGGACAATGTTGAAAAAGACTTACGGTGGGCCGAAGCTGAAGAAAACCATATCCTAACTTACCACTGCAGCCAATACCCCAGTCTTTTACGGGAAACTGATTCAGCCCCCCCCCTATTATTCGCTAAGGGCAACACCGAATTGCTCAAAATGCCGCAATTAGCAATGGTAGGTAGCCGCAATCCTTCCAGTGGAGGCAAAGAAAATGCATTTAATTTTGCAAAATCTCTCGCCCAGTCCGGCATGACCATCACCAGTGGCATGGCTTTAGGAATTGATGCAGCTAGCCACCAGGGAGCGCTCTCAGTCAATGGATTCACCATTGCCGTGGCTGGCACTGGGGCGGACCGAATTTATCCCGCCAAGCATCAAGCTTTGGCTCACCAAATTATTGATAATAATGGATTAATAATATCCGAATTCGTAACCGGAACGCCTCCAATCCGAGCTAATTTCCCGCTTCGAAATCGAATTATTAGCGGCTTAAGCCTAGGCGTTCTTGTGGTTGAAGCTGCCACAAAAAGCGGCAGCTTGATCACCGCAAGAATGGCCGGCGAACAAGGCAGAGAAATTTTCGCCATGCCAGGATCCATCCACAACCCCTTGGCAAAGGGCTGTCATGCCCTTATAAAGCAGGGAGCTAAGTTGGTAGAAACCACAGAAGATATACTAGAAGAACTTGGGCAAATTGCCTCAGTTGCTATATCATCTAGCAAAGAAAGAGAACACCCTGACATTTTGACTGAACAACTCGACAACGAGTACACCGAGGTTTTAGAAAACCTAGGATTTGAACCGACTGCGATTAACAGTGTCGTAGAACGCAGTGGATTAGCGGCTGAAGATGTTTCCTCAATGCTCTTAGTGCTTGAGTTGCAAGGCTATGTAGAAAGTCATTCAGGCGGCCATTATTCACGCATTAAATGAAAGGGTACTTGAGATGAAAGAAAATATACTCGATGTATTAATGTACCTCTTTGAAAATTATCTGGACGAAGAAGAATCCGTCAACCCAGATAGAGATACATTAAAATTAGAATTGGAAGAAGCGGGATTCCCTAAGGGCGAAGTCGAAAAAGCACTTGCCTGGTTAGAAGACTTAGCCGAGTTACGTAACAGGCAACCAGAGTGGTCTTTAAGCAACAACCACAGTATCCGTATATTTACCGCGCAAGAGATTAAAAAAATAGATGTGGGTGCACGCGGTTTTCTCATATTCTTAGAAAACATAGGTGTTCTCGATCACGGAACCCGCGAAACGGCGATCGATCGAATCATGGCATTGGAAACTAACGAAATTGATATTGAACATATTAAATGGGTTGTTTTAATGGTTTTATTTAACCAGCCAGGCCTTGAAGCAGCCTATACATGGATGGAAGACCTCGTATACGAAGAAAATACGAGCAGCATACATTGATAAAACTTGGCGCTCCGATTGGAAAATAGATAAAAGCTTGCACGAATCGTTTGCACAGCAGCCATGAGCTAAAAACCCATTCTAAAGAACAATATTACGGACAAACAAAAAATTAAAGATATGGATAAAAACCTCGTCGTCGTAGAATCGCCTGCCAAGGCAAAAACAATAAAAAAATATCTGGGTAAAGGGTTTGAGGTATTGGCCTCATACGGACATGTTCGCGATTTACTACCCAAAGAAGGCGCGGTCGATACTGAGCATGATTTCGCCATGATCTATGAAATCGTCGATAAAAACAAAAAACATGTCGACGCCATATCAAAAGCAATGAAAAATGCGGACACCCTCTATCTTGCAACGGATCCGGATAGAGAAGGCGAAGCTATTTCATGGCATTTAGCCGAACTTTTAAAAAACAAGCGCGGATTTAAAAAGAAAGAAATAAAACGCGTAGTCTTTCACGAAATAACCAAACGCGCCGTACAAGAAGCCATCGATAATCCGCGAGAAATTTCATACGACCTGGTCAACGCACAACAAGCTCGACGCGCACTGGATTATCTTGTTGGGTTCACCTTATCACCATTGCTGTGGAAAAAAATTCGTCGCGGGCTATCCGCTGGACGTGTGCAAAGTCCTGCGCTCAGAATGATCGTCGAACGTGAAATTGAAATCGAAAAATTTGTCAGCAAAGAATACTGGACAATTGAAGCGGACGTGCAAAAAGACGAGCAACCATTTGCCGCAAAACTCACCTATTATAAAAATGAAAAAATTTCTCAATTCAGCATCAATAATGAAAAAGATGCAAAAGAAACTGAGTCTACATTAACTAAAGCATCTAACGGTATTTTCACCGTTCAAAAAGTAGAAAAAAAACAGCGTAAACGCAACCCCGCAGCACCTTTCATTACCTCAACCTTGCAACAAGAAGCCTCCCGAAAACTTGGATTTACTGCGCAACGTACTATGCGTACAGCGCAGCAGCTTTATGAGGGCGTAGATACTGGCGAAGGTGAAACAGGCTTAATTAGCTACATGCGTACGGATTCAGTGCATCTTGCACAAGAAGCGCTTGACGATATTAGAGGTTTCATTGCTGAAAAATTTGGCGCCGACAATGTCCCGGCAGATATTCGCACATATAAAACGAAATCCAAGAACGCTCAAGAAGCCCATGAAGCCATTCGACCCACATCTATACGCATTGAACCTGCAAAAATAAAAAGCAAACTTTCACCGGACCAATTCAAGCTCTACGACTTAATTTGGAAAAGAACGATTGCATGCCAAATGATTCATGCAACACTACATACGGTAGGCATCGATTTAAATGCCATAGAAGGCATATTTCGCGCAAATGGTTCGACGATTGTAAACCCAGGCTTTATGGCGGTTTATATGGAAGGAAAAGACGACACCAAAAAAGACGATGACGAAGGGCGCATTTTACCACCGATGAAAGAAGGCGATAAAATTAATTTAATAAAAATTCGTCCAGAACAACATTTCACCGAGCCACCACCACGTTATTCAGAAGCAAGCCTAGTCAAAGCTTTGGAAGAACATGGCATCGGCCGACCATCCACTTATGCCAGCATTATTTCTACATTACAAAACAGAGAATATGTTGAAATTGATAAAAAACGCTTCTATCCAACGGATGTAGGAAGAATCGTTAATAAATTTTTGACCGAGCATTTCACGCGCTATATCGATTATGATTTCACTGCAAAGCTAGAAAACGAACTCGATGAAATCGCTCTCGGTAAAAAAGAGTGGGTACCTTTGATGCGCGAGTTCTGGAGACCTTTTAAGGATCTTGTGGATGACAAAACAGAATCAGTAGACCGCAAAGATGTCACGCAAGAACCGCTCGATGAAAAATGTCCCAAATGTGAAAAACAACTTTCTATTCGCCTAGGCCGACGCGGCAGATTCATCGGCTGCACCAATTTTCCAGAATGCGACTACACTCGAAATCTAAGCGACGATAAAAACGCGAGCACCGAACCCGAAATTATTGAAGACCGAAAATGCCCTGAATGTGATAATGATTTACTCATTCGACACGGGCGTTACGGAAAATTTATTGGTTGTAGCAACTACCCTAACTGCAAACACATTGAACCTATTGAGCAACCTAAAGATACTCAAGTTGAATGCCCTGTTTGCAAAAAAGGCCATATTTTGCTGCGCAAATCACGTAATGGAAAGATATTCTACTCATGTGGTAAATATCCTGATTGCTCCTATGCGATTTGGAACGAACCCATTCCCGAGAGCTGCCCCCAATGCGCCTGGCCAATACTAACCATTAAGACCACCAAACGACGCGGAACAGAAAAAGTTTGCCCACAAAAAGACTGCGATTTTTCAGAACCTTATGAAAAATAATAAAGTTATTATTTACAATTAGTTATGCGTTAATTGTGCATTAATCTAATGATTTTACAATAATCAGCCTAAATTTTGCTACGGTAAACCGTGCACTTTTCCACGACTCGAAAATACTATGCGTAAATATCTCAGATTAACAGCAGGATTCCTATTTTTGCTGTCAATCACCACCAATGGCCATGCGGCAGTAGTAAGCACTAACGACCCTCTGGTCGCGCAGTTCAATGCCCTCAAAAAACTCGCAAAAAGTACCAATAATGCGGACATTCACTACATGCTTGCCAATTTATACGCTAAAGGCATAGGAACGGGTAAAAGTCTTGCCCAAGCAGCCTCATGGTATCGGCAAGCCGCGATAAAAAACCATCCTTATGCGCAAACACATCTCGGAAAAATTTTTCTGGTCAGCGGCCCACTGCAAAACTTCCAAAAAGCTCGCCATTGGTTGCAGAAAGCCGCTAACAACGATAATGCCGAGGCGCAATACTATTTAGGTAACATCTTGTTTTACGGCTTAGGCACTCGGTTTCAGCCCTCCAGCGCACGTAAATGGTATAAGAAGTCCGCTAAACAAAAATTCGTCCCTGCCTACTATCAGCTCGGCCTTAGTTATGAACTCGGCATGGGCGCATTAAAGCGTACTAACAAGGCTAAACGTTGGTATCAAAAAGCGGAGCAAGCAAGTTATCCTTTGGCTTCCACTGCGTTGCAAAGAATCCGTGAAAAACAAAATAAAACCCTGAGTCAACTTGGGTTTCCGAAAGAACCCAATCTTGTACAAGATATACTGTGGGCGAATGAAGGCGATATTTCTGCCCAATACCGCCTAGGACTCGCTTACAAGCAGGGTAGCGGTTTAAAGAAAAACTACAGTACCGCTAAAAACTGGCTGGAAAAAGCCGCCATGGCCGGCAATAAAAATGCGCAATATGAACTTGCATTAATGTATGAAAATGGCAACGGCGTTGAAAAAAACATCTTTGAAGCCATGATTTGGCTCAGCTTTGCTGCATATGAAGGACATATACCTGCGCTAAAAATGTTAGAACGACTTGAAAAGAACTAGGACAGGCTCCTAGGAGCCTGTCGTCCATTAATATGGCCGAGCGGTTGAGCCTATTCCTCAGCTATTAAGTAAAAACGCTCAATAAGCTTTTGCTCAACTGGCCACAAGGCAGTAGAATGCGCGCGTCATTCATAATCCTAAAACCCACAGCTTGAGTGAGCTCAGTCATAACGCTCATATTCATTATAAGTAACAACATAACTACTGTGCAGCGGAAGCTAGAATCACTAAACAACGCGTCTCACGTCTTAATTGGCGTGTTTTTTTAACACAACAGAAATAAAACGGTAACAAACCCTAGGTAAGCCTCTTATGAAATCCATTGAAAAAATCCGTAACATCGCCATTATTGCCCACGTTGACCACGGTAAAACAACGCTCGTGGACAAACTGCTGCAACAGTCAGGAACATTAGAAAGCCGGGGAGACTTTGAAGAGCGTGTTATGGACTCAAATGACATTGAGAAAGAACGCGGCATCACAATTCTTGCAAAAAATACGGCTATTCAGTGGCAAGATTATCAGTTTAATATCGTCGACACACCGGGACATGCGGATTTTGGTGGTGAAGTCGAACGTGTACTCTCAATGGTTGACTGCGTGTTATTACTGGTTGACGCCGTTGAAGGCCCCATGCCGCAAACACGGTTTGTCACCGAAAAAGCCTTCGCTCTCGGACTTAGGCCTATTGTTGTCATTAACAAAATAGACCGCGAAGGTGCAAGACCTGATTGGGTCATGGATCAAACTTTCGAATTATTTGATCAATTAGGTGCCACCGATGAACAACTCGACTTTCCCGTAGTCTATGCCTCTGCCCTCAATGGCTGGGCAACAATTGATGAAAACAAGCCTAGTCAGGACATGACTCCACTGTTTGAAACCATCATCGACAAGGTCTCGCCACCGGATGTAGATGTAGCAGGGCCGTTTCAAATGCAAGTCATTACACTTGACTATAACAGCTATGTTGGCGTCATCGGCATTGGCCGCATAAAACGTGGGACAATAAAAACCAACACGCCGGTGTCCATTATTGATGTGGAAGGTAAAAAGCGTAATGGTCGCATACTTCAGGTCATGGGATTCCATGGTCTCAATCGAATCGAAGTACCCGAAGCGCAAGCAGGTGACATCATCGCATTTACCGGTATCGAAAAACTCAGTATTTCAGATACTTTATGTGACCCGAATCATATTGAAAAATTACCCGCGCTATCCGTGGATGAACCGACTGTCTCGATGACATTCCAGGTCAACAACTCACCGCTCTCCGGTCAAGACGGAAAATTTGTCACTTCAAGACAAATCAGAGAACGCCTTGAGAAAGAACTCGTTCACAATGTCGCCCTGCGTGTAGACGAAGCAGCGGACGCAGACAAGTTCAGAGTATCCGGACGCGGCGAGCTTCATCTCTCAATATTAATCGAAAACATGCGCAGAGAAGGCTTTGAACTTGGTGTATCACGACCCGAAGTCATCATTAAAGAAGTCGAGGGTGAAAAACAAGAACCCTACGAACAGCTAACCATTGATGTTGAAGAGCCGCATCAAGGAACGGTCATGGAAAAATTAGGGGAACGTGGTGGCGACTTACAAAATATGATGCCTGATGGTAGTGGACGTGTGCGCCTCGACTATATTATCCCTTCCCGCGGTCTGATTGGATTTAGAACAGAATTTCTTACCGCAACCCAAGGCTCAGGCTTACTTTACAACGTTTTTGACCATTACGGCCCGCTAAAAAAAGGCGAGTTTGGGGTACGTAAAAACGGCGTACTTATCTCCAATGGCAAAGGTAAAGCGGTAGGCTTTGCTTTATGGAATCTACAGGAGCGCGGACGCATGTTTCTAGGCCATGGCGATGATGTCTATGAAGGCATCATCATTGGAATTCATTCACGCTCGAATGACCTTGTCGTAAACCCCTTAAAAGCCAAACAACTCACCAATGTTCGCGCATCGGGAACGGATGAAGCCATAGATCTTGTACCGCCAATTCGCATGAGTTTGGAGCAAGCCCTAGAGTTTATCGACGACGACGAACTCGTAGAAGTAACACCCCACTCCATTCGTATTCGGAAAAAACTACTCACTGAAAATGAACGAAAACGCGCATCACGCGGTTAAACCTGATTTCGCAGTTGGACGAGTTGAAATGTGCATTTGTGACGGCGTAGCTCCAGACGTAATGACGCGGAATAGCTCGCCTATTGCAAGGAGTTACAACACAGGGATACGCTGTCATCAATGTGCAATTCGATGCGTAGCGGGGCTCACCCTGCGGATGCGGAATTTAACCAAATGATCGGTTTATTACAACGAGTCACCGAGTCTTCAGTAACCGTTGATGGGGAAACCATAGGGAAAATTGGCAAGGGTTTAATGGTACTCATTGGCATTGAACGCAATGACAATGAGCACAGCGCAAAAAGACTCTTAGAGCGCATTCTTAGCTATAGAGTATTTCCCGATAAAGCAGGAAAAATGAACTTATCCCTTATCGATATAGAGGGCGGGCTCTTGCTTATTCCCCAATTCACCCTGGCCGCAGATACAAGCCAGGGAACGCGACCTGGATTTTCACGTGCAGCTACTCCACAAGTCGCCAAACAGCTTTACGCAGATTTCGTCATGTTCGCCAACAAAGACTATTCAAATGTAGCTCATGGAAAATTTGGGGCAGATATGCAAGTCCACCTGATAAATGATGGCCCCGTTACATTCTGGCTACGCGTAGAACCCAAACAAAACCGTTGAACCTAGATTTCGCAGTTGACCGCTTTCACCAAGTGGCGAAATTTAGGATAAAACGACCCGTCGGAATATCAAGCAATTTCCTCAGTATTAAGGTAAAGTTATCAGTAATGTGTAAGAGGCATTGAGATCATCTCTAACATAACACTCAGGCCCTTATCCATAACGCAAAAAAATGGTGGTCATCCTGAGGGGGGTAGAATCCATGTCAAAAATAGGCGTCCGGCTGTTAACCGGATTAATAGGCATCAATATTATCTTTTTATTGGGATGTACAACAACCCAAATCGTTGAACAACATGCGCTTTTTGTTCCGGCAACCCAGAAACATTCAACCCTATACTTTATTCGGCCTACACTACAAAGAACACGTGGCGTAGCGGATAATGACATCAATATAGAATTGGATAATAAATTAGCACTCACACTTTCTCTCGGTGAATATGCCGCCGTCAACATCAAACCCCAAAAAATCAACGTTACTTTAACAAACCTAAGTTATATAACCGCCCATGTAATGCCCGACGAAGTTAAACGCTCAAAACGTTTTGACTTTGCAGCCGGTGAAACCTATTTTATTTTAACTGATTTTCGGCAAGAAGAATTTCGCGGCGTTTACTTCAAACCCGTCATCCTGGAAAGGGAAAAAGCATTGAGCATGATTAAAACGCTTAAGCCTGCGGGTAAAATTGCGCGTAATAACGCAGACAAATTGATGTAACATATCTTTGCTTCACACGACTTCGGCCCCGAATAAATATAACGGGAGATTAACTACATGCGTCACTAAATACAATGCTGGGAATTTCAACACACTCTACAACGTCCTTATAAACCGTTTATACACTGCAATTCACCCTAAAACAGCCTTAGAAGGAAGTATCACTTGTTACTTATTTTACTCAACGCACTCATCCTCCTGACCATAATTCTAACAGGATGTGCTAGCCCGCCTGCATTAATAGATGTCAATCCAAGTCTCGTCCCAATTGGGCGCGCCGAAATAGTTAAAGCCAAATTTGACCAAGACATAGAAAACGCAAACTTTTCAGTCATTCCCGGTGGCCCCTACATAAAAAAAACAACTTATTGGAATGCAACAAAAGTAGTCATTAACCAAAAACGGGCTTGGTCGATTAACAACACCAAAGAAGTATCTTCCCACTTAATCACGAGCAATTCAGAAGCCAATAACGGTGTCGTATCTCTGAGTCTGAATTCAATCCCGAAAAATCTAGGCGTCAATAATAACCTACTCGCAGTGAGCCAAAATAGATCAAGCGTTTATTTTTTTGACATTAAAAACCTGAAAAATATAAGAAAAATACAGTCGCTCAACATGCAGCAACCCGTCACTCATTTACACTTGAGTCAATCCTATGCCTGTGTCAGCAATGAAAGAAACGAATTATTTTTCATTACCCTCAATAAACCTATCAGAATACTGGCCATAAAGAAGCTACAGGAAACCACTACTGCGTTGTACGCGCATGCTCAGGGATGCCTAGTCATGGATAGCGTGAATGGTATGCGTATATTTCAATACGAGCAAAGAAGCCTGGGCATCAATGCCGTATTCAAATCTAACTTTATCAGTCATCAAGCCTCTATTTCCGACAACATACTCTATATCGCGGATGGTAATACTGGACTTACTATACTGGAATATCAAAATAATAAACTCCTTTGGCAAGGCAGCTATAACAAGCTAGGCAATATTACCCATGTTGCAAATGAAGACCAACAAGTATTAACCTATAGCGATGATGGCGTTCTCACTCTTTTTGATACTTCCAATCTTGACGGCCCACTGCTCATCAGCAACTTTCGACTCAATACAACTCCTTTACTCATTAAGTTGATAAATA
>JALUUH010000183.1 GCA_027021445.1 Gammaproteobacteria bacterium | reverse complement strand
TCAAATTAATCTTGTGTCCATATTGAATATCACGGAAGCCTTTAATGATAATATCCGTATGGGGTTCGAATAAGCTAACAATTTTTTCTGACGAAGGCACGCTTTCTTTATTGATGACGCGACGTTCCGTTTGCCTCATAATTTTTCGCGTGAGATCACTATAATGTTCAAGTTTATCAACCCATTTTTGCTGAGACGCGGTCAAAAACGAGACATGTTCCACTAGTGATAACGCTCTTTCAACTTGTTTTAATACGAGTCGCACTAATGCCAGTAATTCTGGATAAAGTGCTTCCTTTATTGCATTTTTAGCATTAAATATAGAGAATGTAAGCGATTTTACTTTTTTTCGTTGATCCGTAAAACGAATTTTAACGCCGGCATTTTCTCGACTCTTCGCTAATAGACGACTCAAAACTCGTACACTATCATTGAGCAATTGACTGTCACTGGGTGGTGCAATATTGCTTTCGACAACTGTGCTATCAATGCGTAACTTTTCCAATGAAATATTCCCAGCATTCAACCAGTCGACACACAGTAATTGATGAATCTGTTCTAGCGTGTCCGGCTCAATACGTCTAATAGTCGATTGTAATACTGACTTCCCCGGTGATAAGTGATTTGGCAATCGCGCAAAAGTACGATAACTCATTGAGTCCGATAAATGAAAAGCCAGTTTTTCATAACTCACATTTAATTGCTGCTTTAACAGCAAGCATCTAAAAACACTTTCAACCGACAGGCCATTTCGCCCCACTTTTTTACTTGTTGCGTCGATCAAATCAGCTTCAACCAAGGTCAATATTTCGGGGTGCTTATCCAGAATATGAGAGAGTGCTTTAAGTTGAACGCCAAACTCGTGTTTTGAGTAATTTTCGAATATACTTATCTGAGCAACGCGGGTTTCTCGCATGCTAAATCCTTTTGGTTTGTTTGTTTTTTCTCGTAAATTAAACTTAACATAACCAAAAGGATTTTTTAACTTACTTTCAATTTCCTTCCTTAATTATCAATTACTTGTCTATTTATGGATGGGCACTAACTATAAACATGATCAAAAATATAATTTTTCTCATAAATTAACTCCTTTTATTTAACTATGAAAAATTAGACAGACAGAATATTATCTATGTAATAAATATTTTAAGCATTAGATAAACACCGCCGACAAAATCTAACGCCCCAAATAAGGGGTTTTTGAAAGTGGGGATTGGTATGCGAAAATGGAGCGAAGCGAAATTCGCATACCAAGCCACGCTTTCAAAAATCCCTCTTAATTTGGTTTGTTATGA
>JALUUH010000182.1 GCA_027021445.1 Gammaproteobacteria bacterium | reverse complement strand
GCCCCGTGGCTAACAAGCTGACGGAGGAGCTGGTGACCGCCGGGAAGAGCACTGTGGACTGGTACAACAGCGATGGCGACATAGAGGTGATAGAGGACGCCTTCGGTACTGGTGCCTACGCCATAATCGTCGCCGGTAAGACCAGGGAGGAGACCCGCGCCGCTGCCGAGGCGCTGGCGGACGCGCTGTAAAGAGGCGAGGCTTCTTTCGCCTCTTTTTTATTGTTTTTTCTTGCAATATTTTCACGGATTAGCCTTTTAATTAGTATTAGTCTCTTGCTTATCAACCTTTAACCCCATATGTGGTATGCCTGCTCTTCACAGCAGGTTCAAGCCTGAAAGTAGAACATTAACAGCATCGGCGACCCAAAATTTGTAAACAATAATGCTCCCCCGCTTTAGGTCACAAATTACTAAAATTCGATTGCTGAGCTTTCTTTCTTATCATCTCTCTTCTCGTTTGCGCACGTTTTGAGCCTTATACCGCGGTATGGTACCAATTCTGCCACTCCAGCTTCAACAAGATACTTAATAAGTGTTCTAGTATCTTTCTTAGTTAAATGTAAAATTAAAGACGCAGTGAGATATATATAATGAAATTTTATAATCCCAGATGGAGTTTTCGGGCATCGATCCAATTCTTGAATAACTTTCCAGTGTAAATCGCTTAATAATTCTCTTCCCACTTGATGTTTGTCATTATTACTCATCATCGCTGTGTTTTCATCATGATACGTATATAATATCGATGTCCTTCTGTTAATTAGCCCCGAGTTGCTCGAGGAGCACAAGCTCCTCTGTACCGAAATTGCCATGATCTACAAGTTCTCGTATTATATCGCTCTTTTTTCTGAGATTTTGTTAACAATCTGCGGTAACACTTGCTCATGTTTTTCACTCCCTTTCACGCCTTTATCATGAAGATGACAATAATTTCACGATAATAATCAAATCTATAATTGAAATGAGATAAATAAAGCATATATATGAATATGTAAGACTACATATGTGTATATATGTCTTTTTAGCAAAATTTATATGAATGCGTGAAGAACACACCTCCTATTATTTATGCTTTCCCCTTGGCACTCCTCCCCGTGGCTCCCGGGATGCATGTGGAAAATCAGCTTACAGCTACTGTTTTCCGAATCCAGGTAAAAACAGCCCATAATGCGGGAAAGTAGCGCCTGTTACATGTGTTACGGCTGTTACAAGTGTTACGGGTGACAGGGTTTTCTATGTTGCTGGCGGCTCACGCCTTCAGGGTGGCCTTCTCGGGCTCCGGGATTTTTCTGCC
>JALUUH010000181.1 GCA_027021445.1 Gammaproteobacteria bacterium | reverse complement strand
TTAAACCATCTAGATCTAATTCTAAAATAGACAATGCCGCAAGTGCCAACGCAGGTGCTGTATTTTTCCCTTCGGTTTCTAAAATTATCTTACTCGCAGGGCAAGCACTTTCCAACATCTGTTCGGCAACCAGGAATCGATGATGTTCATTAGTAACAATAACAGGGGATTGAATTTCAATTTCATGCTTACCATCCTTCAAGCCATCAAGTCGAGTAAGCGTATCTTGTAGCAATGAAGTGGTATTTACCAAGGATAAAAGTTGTTTTGGAAAATGTTCTCGTGACAAAGGCCATAATCGCGAACCGGAGCCTCCACATAAAATGACAGGATATAATTTATGTTTCATAGGGTGTTTAAATAAGTCCTAAGTTAAGGGGTATTCTGATTATTTTCTTTCTGGTTTTTAATGAAATTAATCAAGAATGAAAGAAAAATACTGAGCATAAATCCTACCATCATTCCCAATATGACAATGAGTTTGCGTTTAGGACTCACTCGTTGCTCAGGCACTACCGCAGGGTCTATAATTTTGAATGCATATTCATCCCTGACATTTGCCAGCATAATATTTTTGGTTTGTGCCTCGATGAGATTAAAGATCGCGCCGCGCATTTCAACAACGCTGGTTTGGGCTAGTTGGTTTTTCAAATAATCAATGCTCTTTTCCGCTTCGCTCACTGCAGATGCTTTTTGATGTGCGTTCAGTTTCTCAATAAGCGCATTCGCCCATTGCGCGGCCAGAACCGGATCACCCCAGCTAATCGATAAAGTTATCATGCCCGTCGCCGCATCATTAGATATCTTGCGAATTTCATCGTTAAACATTTTATAGGCCTTCCACTCCGACGGTATTTCCTTTTTATCCGTGGGTATCCACTGTTTTGCTGCAGCATTCCACAGTTCAGCATAAAAAACAGGCATGAGTTCAAGCTCATTGATGAATTCCACCGTAAATGCACGGGAACTTAGGGTTGCGAGCGCTTCTTCGGTTTTTCCACCACCTCCACCAAGATTAACCCCTGCTAAAGCAGCCAAGCCACCAAATTGACCCGCCATACCAGACAAGCCGCCCCCTTCTTCATTCGCAGGCATGAAAACAACTTCTGATTCAAAAACCTCATCCGCTAATAAAGCATGGATAACGGCAGCAGTAGTCGAAAGCAACGTTATTACCACAATTAACCATTTATAGCGCATTAATACACGCCAATAATCCAATAGATTTATTTCATCTTCATCGTATTCAGGTGGTTGTGCCACATACACAACTTGAGGTTGTTGCATGTTCGAAGTTTTACTATTTTCAGTATTCACGACAGTCCCTATTCATCACTAATCAAACAAACCTAAAGTCTTCCAGGTAGCGGCAGTCAAACCAAGTTGAGAAACTATGCGTGTCACCTTTTCCCAAAGCACCAACGAACTAACTTTATCTGCATCAAACGGAACAATAATTGTGTCACCGGGTTCTATTTCCAATCCTGACTCAAACCAATAGCGTTGGGTTAATTCCACAGAACCATTTACTCTAATTAAATAAATACTTTTTTTATCCGCTTTGCTATTAATACCACCACTTTGGTCAATATAATTTTTATAAGAATGGCCTTTTTTATACAAATGAGACGTCGGATGAAACACCTCTCCGATGACACTCACTTCTTGCATATGTGAAGGAATAAAAAGTTTATCACCTCCGCGGAGCACAATATCCTCGTTGAGGTCTGTTTTTTTGCCTAAACTAATTTCACCAATCTTATTAAGATCGATAACCAGCCGTCCTACCGCGTCCGTCGCTTTCAATTTATCCAATAATTGCTCCACCGCACCCAAGTCTGTAATTTGCCCAGTGCGCTGTAATGATAAAGTCGCTAGTTCAGATTCCAAACTAGCCGCCATATCATCCATGCGTTTTTGCTCTCGTCGGCGCAGATCTTCACGAATAAAAACCGCACCTCTTGGATAGGCATAGTCCGTCATCCCACCTGCGCGGATTAACAAGTCGCTGAGCTTTTCTCCGCGATAAATCGAATACTTACCGGGAAAATTGACCTCACCAATAATCTCCACTTGCGCTTGCTCGGCCCATAATGGAATCTCTTTGATATTTAAAAAATCATAAGCCTGTAATACCAAGTTCGCCGCTAAGTTACCTTGCAATGCCTGCTTTAAATCAACCTTGATATGCTCTATTCTTCGCGGTTTACCTTGCACTACCACAAAACGTGATAGTTCCGCTTCCAATATAAATGCTGATTCGAGCAAGCCTCCGCCAGCCCTCACTAAATCACTTATCCGCATACCCTTGTCCAAAGGATAAGACCCCGCGCCTCTGACCTGGCCACCAATACGTGCTATATGATTAACTTCTGCAGCACTGGATTGAGCAAAAAGTTGAGCAACCACAGGTTGTACTTGTTGCACTCGGTGTTTATTGAGTTCCAGCACGAGTAGCTCATCTCTGGGAAACAATTCAATATTACTTGAGTGAGCCGGATCAGCCAGTGCTTTCCGCAAACTGGTAGACTTTGTTTGCAGGAAATAATCAGGCGGTAAATATCGTTTCACTAATACATAATTCGCGTCAGCATTCGTTTTCAACATATCAATTGATGAAATAATATCGGTTAAACGAATACCTTCTCGCCACTGAAAGATATCAGGCTTAAGGACATGACCAACGAGCTTTATTGAGTTTTCTTTGGGTTGCTTAAGTTTGCCAATTTTTATGATATCACCAGGGATGGCAGCTATTGACGACAGGCGTTCAGCCGCCTGAATATCTTTTACTGCTAATTGCTTGCCACTGATAAAACGCGTAATTTTAATGTCCCTAGAATCTGCAGTGGGTAACATCCCCCCTGCTATTGTAATCACTTCTTCAATCGATTCAGTACCCGTTAATTCATAAATAGCGGGGCGGCGCACCTCACCCATAACACTTACCGAGTTTTTCACAATGGGCACATGGATAACATCTCCCGCCTGCAGTCGAATATCATTACTTGAGTCACCATTTAACAGTAAATCATATAAATCTATCTTTTTTACCAGCTTTCCTTTTCTCTTAATCTGTATATTACGTAAGGAACCATTTTTCTTAATACCTTTGGTTTGTACCAGCGCTTGGGTCACTGTCGATAATGCGGTAATCAGATAAGAACCGGGCTGATTAACTTCTCCGGATACAAAAACCGACACACTACGTAATTCACCCAGAGTAATGTATGAATCAACACCAATAAACTGTGCTTTGATTCGTTTTTGTAAATCCTTTTGCAATTGATCAAAACGCATGCCGGTCACGGCTATCGATCCAATACGTGGAAAACTCAGCATGCCTTCACGTGATACCGTTAACACATGTTGCATATTATCCTTACCAAAAAGCTGTACAAAAACCTCGTCTCCAGGCCCAACCACATAGTCGGCGGGCGCTGGAATGTTGACATTATTTCTATTATCTAAATTTTTTCTCTCAAACAAATCCAAACCGAATTGTTTTAACGCTCTGGGACCTGTCAATTTGAGCGGTAAACGCTTCACTTCAATGTCGAAACTCTGTAATAACGGTTCCGCATTCAAGCGCGCAGCAGCTTCTTTTTCATTCAAGCCTTCTAAGCGAATGAGTCCAATTCCAGGGATCTCAATCATCGAATTATCATCGAGTTGAAATAATTGCTGTGGGTACAACGGAGTGTATTTAGATAATTTTTTATCCTCGTCTTTGTTTTGAATTCTTCTTTTTAATAGCTCTCTTTCCAGCTCAAGTGAATCGATTTCCGGTTCGTTAAAATAGACTATCAATGTATTGCCAGGCTGAAACAACAATTCTTCAAGGCGTTTTTTTTCTTCCTCTAATAGTAATAATTGTTCTTCGGTATCTGAAGATACTTGCTCTTGTATATTATTATCCGTATTCAAGTTTTTGTTATTCGTTTTACTTGCACCAGATACCAAACTAGAGCCACCGGATAATAACTTCATTGCTTGCTCTTGTTGTGCTGGAGTCAAGTTTTGTAGCATATCAAAAGCCGCGTGGAGACTTGCAGGCAGCATAAAAATCAAACTAAAACTTGTTATTAGCAGCGTAAACGTCACTTTCCTTAAACGCACAAATGATCTCCAATTATTCGATTAACATTGATTTCATACTGGTAAATAAAATGACAAATAAGCAAAATACAGTTATCCATCAAGAAACTTGCCCTTCATTCATCATGTGCTAAGACTTAGCTATGCGGAACGGAAAAGCGGTATTCTACATTAATATCCGATACCAAGGCGCTAAAATCACCCGATGGAGCATAGATATAACCTAGACCAACTCCGATATAATAATCATTTTTTATTCGGGCGTTGAAGTTTAGCATAGGCTGTACAATAGAACCTTCGCCCACTGAAACACCACCGCCTCCCGCCGCACCCACGAGTAGCTCCAGCCCAATATTGAGCGCATTATTTTTTACCAGAGCCTGTTCGATTCCAGCACCAACAAGTCCCACTGCATAGCCACCCACATCGCCCCGGTAAGCGGCTAAGGCCTGACCTGAAACAAAAAGGTTGTGGGATAAATAATAATCAATTTTCAACGCCGTTTGATCAATAGCTAAGCCTGGTAATGAATCGTCTTTGCGACCATTGCCCTGGTAATGGCTATAACGTTGAACCCCAGCCCGAATTCTATACTTAGCCCAGTTATTAACCTTGTATTGCCCTTCAACAGCAGGGCTTGGAAACAGAATTTGATACTGATAACCCATATTAATGACTGAAGTGAGTGCTGCAAACTCACCATCAATGGCTTGGGTCCAACCTGATTCCAAACCTAGCATCCAGTGCTTGCTGACGAAATAATGAATTCCCGCATAAGCACGTGCAATAACGCCTCCTCCCGTGTCTACATTGCCTCCTCCCGCAGCCCCCAACATGGCACCAGTAACAAAGTAAGTGCGAGCCACCAATGGAAAACGCGCGCCTTTTCCAAACAGCACTTGGGCAAACCCATCCGTACCACCGCCCCATGACCCACCGGTTTCAAATTCATTCCAAAAAACGGAGCCAACATGTTGTCGCCAGCGAATACCCAGCACTTTTATCGACTCCTCATGAATCACATCTCCGCGACCGGCGCGAGAACCTCGGGGATGGTAATAAGTAAGTTGAGGAGTAAACAGCCTATACGCGGTATTGGCACGCTTGAGTTCTAAAAACCCAGCATCGTTAGCGTTTGTATTTTTTACGAGGTGACCCGGCAGTAAAAATGTATCAAATGCGGTTTCCATCACCAGGCCAAATTGATCACTTTCGATATCACCATTTGGAAAGCTTACCCGGTTATAACTTAAGCCCATTCGATATCGATTTTTTTCATAATAGATATCAATATGCGGCCGCAACATAGCTCCGCCGCCCTGCGGCGCAGCACCTCCACCCCCTCCTCCTGCAAATCCGCCAAGATCAATGACGACACTTTGTGCTAATTTGTACTGCAACCCAACTTCTAAACCTCCGGTAAAAAAACCACCACGATCGCCGGTTACCGCACCATAAATTCCTAAGCCATAGTAAAAATAATTTGTTGGCTTGAGCAAATAATTGATCCCCAGCAAGCCCATGGACTCATTTGGCGGAAGTGTCACTTGCTCAAACGAAGCACGAAATTGATTCTTTATCACTTTAAGCTCTGAAGCAGCGGCCACTGTACTAAAATGGAGTAGAACACTGAAAAAAAGCGCGGATACAATCTTCATAAAATACCTAGTCATATTCATTTTTCACACCCAACAAATCGAAATTTGATTCCATAATTACCAGCCCCCGAAAACTCAATGATTTTGAATTGTAACTGATAAGCAATATAAATCATTGATAAACGATATAAATTTCTAAAAAAGCCGATTTTTCATTCTATTTTTGAGAGATATTCGGGTGTGCCGTCCATAAATATAGCCAACATGCCCAAAGGTGGGATATTTTAAAACGAAAGTAAATTCGGTTTTTGAATTGATAGACGAGGCAAGAACCAAGATTTTTTAAACTAGCAGCAGTTTAAAGAACAATAATTCCAATTTCAATAAAAAAGCGCCAAAACGGCGCTTTTTCATTAGCAAAGGATTAACTTAATCATCCGTAGATAGCTTAATATCTTGTCGATTACGCTCTACTGTTTTTTTTCCTATCCCTTTTACATTTGCTAGCTCATCAACCGTTTGAAAAGGCCCATTTTGCTCTCGATACTCTACAATCGCAATAGCCTTGCTCAAACCTATTCCTTTCAAAGAGCTCTCAATTTGCTTCGCGTTTGCACTATTTATATTGACGGTTCCTGCAAGAGCGCTGCATGCAAATAGCGTAAAAATAATACTTGTAATCATCACTTTCATGAACATAGCTTTTCCCCTTTATTTTTATTATCCTGGAAAAATCAGCTGAACCACTACTCATTGCGCGTGACGATGAACTTACATTCAACTGTTTTTTTTAGGATTATTGGCCACGCAACAAGCAATATAAAAGCGATATCTTATCTATGGATTAATACGCAAAAAAATGCGTAAGACAGGAGTAGCTCCCAAGGACGCTGTCGTTTCGCTCTTCACTACTCCAACTACGTTGAAATACTAGAATTGCAGACTTTGCAAATCAGCCTGAATCTCAAGCAAGGCTTTATAAGGGTCTTGCGCTTGGGTAATCGGACGACCAATAACAAGATAATCAGAGCCTGCAACCAAAGCCTCTTGAGGAGTCATTATTCGGTGTTGATCATCTTGTTTGCAGCCTATTGGGCGTATACCAGGAGTCACTAGCAAGAAATCCTCGCTGATTATTTTCCGAATATGCCTGGCCTCTTGAGCAGAACAAACAACGCCATCTATTCTGATATTCTTTGCCAGCATTGATAAGCGCTTAACCATTTCTAAAGGCGTCTCAAGAATGCCAAGCCCCTTTAACTGAATAGCATCCATACTGGTCAGAATAGTTACTGCGATTAATCGAGTATCACTGTCTAATGGAACGGCTTCACGAGCGGCTGCTAACATGGCAGCCCCTCCTATTGCATGAACATTAATCATCCAGACACCTAGTTCCACTGCCGCTTTACATGCTTTAGCAACCGTTACTGGAATATCATGAAATTTAAGATCAAGAAATACGTCGAAATTGCGCTGATGAGCTTGATGTACAATCACTGGACCAAACCGAGTAAACATTTCTTTACCGATTTTTATCCGACAGACGGTAGGATCCAGCTTATCCATTAATGCAAGAGCCAGATCTAATTCTGAGAAATCAAAGGCAATGATAATTCTGCGATCTAGTTTCGTTGCCATTAATTATATCGGTTTAAGGCTAGCCCAGTTCTCACAACTAGGGCACTGCCAAAATAATCGACTCCCTGAGTATCCACATGAATAGCATAGGTAAGCACCCGGTTTATCAGAAAGATTATCCAGAAAACGATTAATGATGGCAAAAGAACTCTTTATTTCAGGATCTATTACCTTAGCTTGCGATAATGTCACATACTTACGTAATATTTGCACAGAGGGTTTTTTTTTAACATTATCTTCAATAAAAGCAAGTGCCGCTTCATTACTACTCGTGCCTACAAGTCCGGCGACATGACTTTCTGACGCATGTAACGAACCACAGTCTAATCTCAATTCCGAAGCAACTGCAGCATCATTCTGCTGCCCTTTAATTTCATCATAACAGCGAATCAGGGGATCAATTATCTCACTGATATACAAGCCATTTTTGTTCGAGACTTCAAGTAATTGCTTGATAGCACCTGTATAATTATTTTGCTTTATAAGCAAGTCAGCTTCAATAATATTTACTCTAATATTATTAAACTCTGCATCACGTGCTTTTTTCAAAGCATCGGCTGCATCTCTAAAATGTGATGCTTCAATAAATTCTAAGGCTAATTCACAATAATAATGAGAAATCTGGGAAGAAGAACAAGTGGAATTTGAAGAATCGTTACACTGTCGTACGCTCGCAATTGCAGCCAACCAGTTTTTTTCTTTTTCATAGACTTTAGCTAAAAGCTTTGCGGCCTTTGCACTGTATATATCCGCATTGGATAAATCTGAAAAAACCCTCTCTGCTCGATCAAGTAAACCTGCCGCATAATAATCAACACCTAGTTCGTATCGCACTTGGTCTTTCAATATTTGAGATAAATCTTGTCGAGCAAGGATATTTTGATGAATCCGAATTGAACGATCAACTTCACCTTTTTTGCGGAAAAGTAAAGCAAGTGCCAAATGCAACTCAACCGTCTCAGAGTTGACTTCAAGCATCTTGATTAAATGGCCAACCGCCTTGTCTGTCTCATTTTGCAGCACAAAGCTGAGACCCATATAATATTCCGCATCTGAAATAGGTCGATAGTTGATGCTTTTTTTTGTGGGCAAACCTTTAGCGATATACCAGCCAGAAAATGCCGCTACTGGTAGCAACATCCAAAACAGCCCACTCACAAATCAAATTTCTTTTAATGGAACAGAACGCAAAGTAGATATTTCTTTCTCGCTAATTCTTACAGCTCGTCTCAGCTTAGCAATCTCTAAACGTTTGGTCAGAATTGAACGTGTAGTACTCATTGCACCAACCAAGGCACCAACTATACTCGATAGAATAATTACAAAAGACAATGGCACATCAATAGACCCAACGTAATAATTCAGATGAACGTTGTGTGCATTAATTACTGAAAAAGATGTCGCTGCTAATAACGCAACAACCAAGAAAGTAATAGCAATTATTTTTGTCATATTTATTCCTTAAGATCAGTTTAAACAAGATGCTAATAGCTTATCATTCGCCATTAGCGATTGTCACTCCCTGTTTTAGACTCAGATTAACCCGTTCACGCAATTCTTTCCCAGGTTTGAAATGAGGCACATGTTTACCTTCCAATGGTACCGGATCACCCGTCTTAGGGTTCCTCCCCATGCGCGGCGGTCTAAAATGAAGAGAAAAACTTCCAAATCCTCTTATTTCTATTCGACTACCGGTCGCTAATGCTTGGGTCATCTGCTCCAACACTGTCTTAACCGCTAACTCTACATCTTTAAAAGCGAGCTGAGACTGCTTCTTAGCCAAAATCTCCATTAACTCTGACTTAGTCATGGTTGCATCTTCTACGCCATGAGTTTCCATAACCAATTTTCACCTCTTCTAATCCCCCTTAAAATAAAAGGATTCATATTAAATGACTTAGATTAATCAGCGTATCACCAAAAAGTGAACTCGCGCTTATGAACCTCTTCCGCTGCGCGCTAACTATAGAGCGTTATCCACGTGAACATCAGCTAACTAAACCATTAAGGATTATATAGAAACGCTTCAAATCATATACTTAGCACACACGAAAAAGGAAGTCAAAATCTACACCAGGAATTACTTGAATTTAAAAAAACTAGGATTCTTTCCCGCTCATTTGCTCTTTAAGTAGATCACCCAATGTAGTGGTAGCCGGCCCCTGGCTAGCTCCATACTCATTCATCACTTCAGCTTCTTCATCAGAATCTTTAGCTTTTATTGAAAGATTAATAATGCGGTTTTTACGATCAACACCAATAAACTTTGCCTCAATCTCGTCACCCGAATTGATTACGTTACGCGCATCTTCAACACGTTCACGGGACAATTCAGACGCTCTTAAATTACCTTCAATACCTTCTCCCAAATCAATTTTAGCACCTTTTGCATCAACCTCTAATACCTTGCCCTTCACAATAGAGCCTTTGGTATTCGTCGCAAGATAATTGGAGAATGGATCTTTTTCCATTTGTTTAACCCCAAGAGAAATACGCTCTCGTTCAGGATCGATGACTAATATAACAGTCTCTACTTCATCACCCTTCTTAAAGTTTCGCAGTATTTCCTCGTCGTTTTCATTCCAGGTAATATCTGAAAGATGTACTAAACCATCAATACCGCCCTCAAGCCCAATGAAGATGCCAAAATCGGTGATCGATTTAATGTTTCCGGTAATTTGATCACCTTTATTATGTTTTGCCGCAAAATCATCCCAAGGATTAGCCTGGCATTGCTTGATCCCAAGAGAAATTCGACGACGCTCTTCATCAATATCCAGAACAATTACGCCCGACTCTTCACCAAGAACAACCACCTTGCTGGGATGAATATTTTTATTCGTCCAATCCATCTCTGAGACATGAACCAAGCCTTCAACACCTTCTTCAATTTCTACAAAACATCCATAATCAGCGATATTGGTTACTTTTCCGAACAAACGAGTACCAACAGGATAACGCCGTGCGATATCAACCCATGGATCTTCACCCATTTGCTTGTAACCCAGAGAAACTCGGTTTTTCTCTTTATCGTATTTCAATACTTTTACAGTGATTTCGTCACCAACATTCACAATCTCGCTAGGATGTTTAACGCGTTTCCACGCCATATCTGTGATATGTAAAAGGCCATCAACACCACCTAAGTCGACAAACGCACCATAATCTGTCAGATTTTTTACAATGCCCTTAACAGCCTGACCTTCTTCCAAATTTTCGAGTAATATTTCGCGTTCAGCACTACTTTCTGCTTCAACAACAGCTCGTCTAGAAACAACCACATTGTTGCGCTTGCGATCAATTTTAATCACTTTAAATTCTAATTCTTTGCCTTCTAAGTACGATGGATCACGTACTGGGCGAACATCAACCAATGATCCCGGCAAAAATGCCCGTACATCATTAATCTCAACAGTAAATCCGCCTTTAACTTTATCGGTGATAACACCTTTAACCGTTTCATTGGCTTCACTGGCTTTTTCAAGGTCTATCCAAGATGCTGCTCGCTTCGCCTTTTCACGCGACAAACGCGTTTCTCCGTAACCATCTTCTACGGAATCAAGTGCGACCGGAATTTCGTCTCCAATCTTAACTTCTAGCTGTCCTTTTTCATCAAAGAACTGCTCAATTGGAATAACTCCTTCTGATTTCAATCCTGCATTTACAATTACGAAGCCGGAAACGATATCTACAACTTCTCCAGTGACAATTGCACCAGATTGCATGCCTTCTTTTGAAATACTCTGTTCAAAAAGTTCAGCGAAACTTTCACCCATAAGAAAAAAACCTTGTATCAGCCGGTCAAAACAACAACCGTGTGTTAGTTAAATAAAAATGATAAAAGGCCAATCACTTGTTCGCTATTCAAGCAAACCTGCGATATAGCCTTGTATCCCAATGACCATCCCCCTATCAAAAGCGACCTTCGATAAGCTCGATAATTCTTTTTTCCACCTCATCAACGCCCATTTCTGTGGTGTCGATAACGACGGCATCGTCTGCGGGAACCAATGGCGCTACAGCTCGATTCATATCCCTCGCATCTCGTGCGTTTATATCGGATAAAATTCGCGGAAGACTAACACCTATCCCCTTATCTTTCAACTGTCGAACACGTCTTTTCGCACGCTCGGCAGCGGATGCTGTTAGATATATCTTGAGTTTAGCGCTAGGGAAAACGACTGTGCCCATATCGCGGCCATCGGCAATTAGGCCAGGCGCAACTTTAAAGGCTTTTTGGCGTTGCAATAAAGCATCTCTAACCTTCTGAAATACAGCTACTTTCGAGGCTGCCACTCCGATCTCTTCAGTACGAATTGCCTTAGTCACATCTTCATCTTCAAGTAAAACGAGGCTTTCCAATTTAGAAATATCACGATTAACTGCAAAACGTACCTCTAAACTCGCCGCCAATTTTGCTAAATCGTTTTCTGAATCTAAGGCTATATTCTTTTTCAGCGCAGCTAATGCCGTTAACCGATATAAGGCCCCACTATCGAGTAACTCCCAGTCATAGCGCCGAGCGAGCCGTGCAGCGATAGTTCCTTTACCTGAACCTCCCGGCCCATCAAGTGTAATAACCGGTATTTCAGTCTGACGCTTATTTACAGACTCAGTTTTCATCGCTAGTCACTTGGATATTCAATCCTAGCTCAGCACACAAAGTCGTAAAATTAGGAAAAGAGGTTGCTACATTAGCACAATCCTCAATCACTATTTCATTTTCAGACCTTAATGCGGCCATCGCAAACGCCATAGAAATACGATGATCACCATGACTTAAAACGCATCCACCTTTAATAGAACTCTGCTTTATAATCATACCATCCTCAGTGGGAATGGCAGCAACACCTATCGCTTGTAAGCCATCTGCCATTACCTGAATACGGTCACTTTCTTTAACTCGTAGTTCTTCGGCTCCGGTCAAAACAGTCTCACCTTCAGCACAAGCCGCTGCCACAAATAATGCGGGAAACTCATCAATCGCTAAAGGCACTAACTCTTGCGGGATGGTAATACCACGTAATTTAGCGCTCCTAACAACAAGGTCTGCAACCGGTTCGCCACCCACAATTTTTTCATGCAAAATAGAAATATCTGCGCCCATTAGTTGCAAAATCTTAACAACCCCGACTCGAGTTGGATTCATTCCAACATGCATTAGGGTTAATTCTGAATTACTTGCAATACTTCCACCAACGAGAAAAAAAGCCGCTGAAGAAATATCCGATGGAACGTCGATAGTCGTGGCAACTAATTTACCACCACCGTTCAAACTCACACGATTCGCTGCTACACGAACATCATAACCAAACCCTTGCAACATTCTTTCGGTATGATCACGTGTTATTCCAGGTTCAGAAATACGAGTTTCACCTTCAGCATACAATCCTGCCAACATTAAACATGATTTGACCTGAGCACTTGCCATTGGCATTTCATAATCCAGTGCTGTTAATTTTTGTCCGCCGCTAATTTTTAAGGGTGCAGTACCATCAGCCTCCGTACTTATACGCCCCCCCATCTCACTCAAGGGCTGGGTAACCCGTCGCATAGGACGACTAGACAGCGAATCATCGCCACACAGTTCAGTGTCAAACGATTGAGCGGCTAACAAGCCTGTCAATAAACGCATGGAAGTTCCTGAATTCCCCAGTTCCAACGCATGTTTAGGCTTTTGCAAACCATGCATTCCAACTCCATGAATGGTTACACAGCCATTTTCAGGACCTTCAATATCTACAGCCATGTCGCGAAATGCACGAAGTGTCGCCAAACTATCTGCACCTTCAAGAAACCCTGAAACCTGGGTTACCCCCTCCGCAATGGATCCCAGCATAATTGAGCGATGCGAAATTGATTTATCACCCGGCACCCGAACCCTGCCATTTAAGGTTCCACCCGGTTGGATGGTGAAACGTGTATTTGAGTTTGAACTCATTATTTATTCCTGCTGATAACTAATTTTTTGACTCACAAGGAATACCCAGCCAATATTCATAAACAAACATTCTCATCACGCGTTTGCTTTGCTCGATTAAATATTTTTTCAAGATACTCACTATCTTGTTTTTTTATTGCGGATTCCAAACCATCTAATTCTTTTCGAAACAAGTCCAACACATGTAACAATGCATCGGAATTATTGACGCAGACATCTCGCCACATCGTCGGATCACTAGAGGCAATTCGGGTAAAGTCTCGAAAACCTCCGGCCGCAAACTGAAAAATTTCTTTTTTCTCATGCATCTGCCCCAAGGTATCAACTAAAGCAAAGGCTAATACATGTGGCATATGACTAGTAGCGGCCAACACTTCATCGTGATGTTTTGCATCCATGCACACGATCTTGGCGCCCATCCCTTGCCATAATTTGCTTAAACGAGTAAGTGCATTTTCAGCAGAACAATCAGTAGGTGTTAAAATGGTACAGCGATTTTCAAATAGCTCGGCAAAAGAGGCTTCTACTCCATTTTTTTCAGTGCCCGCTATAGGATGACCTGGAACAAACCCAGCGGGTAAGGTTCCGCCAAAAGCAGCCTGTGCATTTGCAATAACACTCACTTTAGAACTCCCGACATCCGTAATAACCGCATCAGAAGGAATAAAATCTGCAATTTCTTCGAACACAGATGACATCGCACCCAACGGCGTTGCAATCACGATAAGATCGGCATTCTGTACGGCACAAGCTAGATTCAGTTCAGTCTCATCAACAACACCAAGGTCTTTTGCTTTTTGCAATTGCGACTCATCGCGTCCCACACCAATAATCTTTGCAACTAAGCCATTCTTCTTAGCCGCTCTAGCGATTGAGCCGCCGATTAAACCAACCCCAATAACCGTCATTGTTTTAAAAATAACTGACATTAATAAAGATCCGACTCTATTGCATTTTTCAATGCATTTATAAAACGTTGATTTTCATGTTCTAAACCGATAGTAATTCGAAGAAACCCCGGCATTTGATAATTTCCTACAGGCCTCACAATCACCCCTTGACGTAATAATTTTTCATAAATCGCGCCTTCATCTTGTTGCACATTGACGGAGACGAAGTTGCCTACTGATGGGATATATTCCAAATTCAAGGAGCTAAAAGCATTTGTTAATTGCAACATTCCGTGGCTATTGAGCTGCACAGATTTATCGATATGATCAGTATCAGTCAATGAGACTTCCGCCGCCGCAAGCGCCATACTGTTCACATTGAAAGGCGGTCGAATTCGATTCAATAAATCCGCCAACTCTGGATGACATAAAGCAAATCCAGCCCGCAATCCAGCCAAGCCAAAGGCTTTAGAAAAAGTCCTGGTCACCATTAAATTAGGCGTTGCAGATAATAAAGAAACCATAGATGAATAAGCTTCTTCCTGCACATACTCATGATAAGCCTCATCCACTACAATCACCACGCGTGAAGGAACTTGACTTATAAATGCAACCAATTCTGTTTTGGTGAGCCAAGTACCCGTAGGATTATTAGGATTTGCGACAAAAATTATTTTGGTTTTATCCGTGATGGCCTGCAACATAACATCAAGATCATGCCCCCAATCCTTTGCTGGAGTCACAACGGCTGTAGCGCCTACCATTTGGGTCATCAATGGATACATAGCAAAGGAGTGTTGGGAAAAAATAATTTCATCACCACTCGATGCAAGCACACGTACTACAAACTCTAGGGCATCACTCGAACCATTCCCCAGAATAATTTGAGAAGGGGCAAGGTCAAACTGTTCACTAATAATTTTTTTAAGGGTAAAACCATTGCCATCGGGATAACGCGCCAAATCGGATATCATTAATGGAAGCGCAGCCATCGCAATTGGACTAGGGCCGAGTGGGTTTTCATTAGATGCCAATTTGATAATGTTTTGAACGCCATATTCACGTTCAAGCTCATCAATCGGCTTACCCGCTTGATACGGTTTTAAGCCGCGCACACCCGCTACTGCAAGCTGTACAAAATCGGAGTTATTGCTCATATTAAAGACCTACTTGCGGATAAGAACCTAGTACTTTTAACCCGGCAACCTGTGCCTGCAAATCAGCTAACGCTGTTTTTACTTTTTGGTCTTTGCAATGACCTTCGATATCAACAAAAAACACATAGTCCCACATACCTTTTTTGGAAGGACGGGACTCTATCCGCGTCATGCTTACGCCATTTCGTTGCAAAGGTTCTAACAACTGGTAAAGTGCTCCAGAGCGATTCTGGGTCGTAATTAATAATGAAGTTTTGTCTTTTCCACTCGATAAAGTAGCTTGTTTCCCAACAATAAGAAAACGCGTTGTATTATCTGGTTCATCTTCAATATTCGCGGTTAACGATGTTAAACCATATAACTCTGCCGCAGTCTCGCCTGCTATGGCAGCAGCAAATTCTTCTTGTGCTGCCAATCGAGCAGCTTCCGCATTGCTTTTGACAATAAATTGATCAACTCCATTCAAATGAGTATTTAACCAAGCCCGGCATTGAGCGAACGACTGTTGATGAGAATAAATTTTTCTGATTTTTTTAATATCACTAACCTTACTGAGCAAGTGATGATGGATTAGCAACTCTACTTCACCACAAATCAACAAAGGAGAATGTACAAAAAGATCTAAGGTATGATTCACCATACCTTCAGTAGAGTTTTCTATAGGAACCACACCGTAATGCGCGGCCCCTGACTCCACTTCACGGAATACTTCATCAATCGCACCAACCGGCGTGGTATTCACTGAATGGCCAAAATGTTTAAGCGCTGCGGTTTGGGTATAGGTGCCTTCCGGCCCCAGAAATGCAATTTGCATCGGTTTTTCTAAGGCTAAACAAGCTGACATTATCTCTCGTGCAAGCCGCACCATCTCATCATCACTCAATGGTCCTTGATTTCTGTCTTTAACTTTTTGTAACACGGCGGCTTCACGTTCCGGCCGGTAAAATACGGGATCACCTTGATCTGCTTTTACAATCGCCACTTCTTGAGCATAACGCGCACGTTGCGAGATCAGCTGTTGAATCTGCTCATCTATTGAGTCAATACTCGTTCGTATTTCGGCAAGCCTTTTCTCTTCACTCATTACAGCACTCGAACCGTTAAAACACCTTCAATTCCCTCAATTTTACTCACCACAGCGGCCTCAACAGCGTGATCAACATCAATCATTGTATAAGCGATATCATCTTTAGACTTATTTAACAAATCAATGATATTTAGCCCTGAATCCGCTAGCGCAGTGGTAATCTGACCCACCATATTAGGGACATTTTTATTAGCAATCGTTATGCGGACATCCGTGCTGCGTAACATCTCAACTTTGGGAAAATTGACCGAATTAACGACATTTCCATTTTCTAAATAATCTTTAATTTGCTCTGCAACCATAATCGCACAATTATCTTCAGCTTCTTCAGTCGATGCCCCTAAATGGGGTAAAGCAATGGTTCGATCATGCTGGACAAGCAAGCTGCTAGGAAAATCGCTAATATAAGCACCCAGTTTACCTGCATCCAAAGCGGTTACAATCGCATCATCATCGACAATACCACCACGCGCAAAATTTAAAATTGCAGCCCCCTCTTTCATGAGCTTAATGCGATCTGAATTAATCATATTTTTGGTGGCATCAATCAACGGCACATGAAAGGATATGAAATCTACTTTTGGCAATAGCTGATCTATACTCGTTGCTTGCTCCACATTCGATGACAACTGCCAGGCCCCTTGAACAGTGATACCCGGATCAAAACCAACCACTTTCATACCTAATGAAAGCGCAGCATTCGCAACCTGTCGGCCAATAGCTCCTAAACCAACTACACCGAGGGTACGACCTTGCAACTCAAAACCCGCATACTGTTTTTTACCGGCTTCAACCGCTTTATTCAGCGCCGCATCTTCTCCTTCCAGTTTTCTTGTATAGTCCCAAGCTTGGCAAATATTGCGTGCCGCCAGCAACATTCCAGCAATCACTAATTCCTTGACCGCATTAGCATTTGCACCCGGTGCATTGAATACGGGAACCCCTAAAGTGGATAACATATCAACCGGAATATTGTTCACGCCTGCACCAGCACGCCCTACACATTTTAAGCTAGTCGGTATTGCCATCTCATGCATTTTATAAGAGCGTAATAATATCGCATCAGGATTCTGAATTTCAGAAGCGGTTTCATAGCTATCTCTTGGCAATCTTTCTAAGCCCGCAACAGAAATGTTATTTAGCGTTAATACTTTATACATGACAACCTCTTTCAATTTAGCAGTTAGCCATTCCGCCGCTCAAACTCAGCCATAAAACTCACTAATGCATCCACGCCTTCTTCAGGCATCGCGTTATATATGCTCGCTCGCATACCACCAACGGAACGATGCCCTTTTAAAGTGACCAGGCCATTGTCTTTCGCTTCACGCAGGAAAGCGCTATCCAAATCGGCATTGGCCAAAATAAATGGAACATTCATCCAAGAACGGTATTGCTTTTCTACCGGGTTAGAATAAAAAGAGGAATTATCAATCGCAGAATAAAGCTTATTGGCTTTTCTCTCGTTTATTTTCGCCATTGCATGCAAACCACCTTGGCGCTTAATCCACTGAAAAACTAAGCCTGCTAAATACCAGCCATAGGTAGGCGGTGTATTATACATAGAGCCGTTATCAACATGAGTTGAATAATGGGTCATTACTGGCATGTCATCCAAGGCTTGTCCGACTAAATCTTCTCTAACAATGACAACAGTCAATCCTGCAGGGCCAATATTTTTTTGCGCACCGGCATAAATAATACCAAATTTAGCAACATCAATAGGCCGCGAAAGAATGGTGGAAGACATATCTGCGATCAAAGGAACGTCACCCGTTTCGGGTATAGACTGAAACTCAACGCCCTCTATCGTTTCATTAGGTGTGTAATGAACATAAGCGGCATCTTTATTGAGTTGCCAAGAAGATTCATCAGGTATGGTCATAAATTTTTGCGGCAAACTGCTTGCAGCAACGTTCACATCACAAAATCGCTTTGCTTCAGCAATCGCTTTTTTACCCCAACTTCCAGTTAAAATATAGTCCGCCTTTTTGTTACCACGAAGCACATTGATCGGCACCATGCTAAACTGCAAACTCGCACCACCCTGTAAAAACAAAACCTTATAGTTATCCGGAATATTCATTACTGCGCGTAAATCAACTTCGGCTTGCTCTGCAATCGATACAAATTCCTTACCACGATGGCTCATTTCCATCACGGACATACCACTGCCTTTCCAGTCTGCTAATTCCTCACGCGCAATTTGCAAAACTTCTTCAGGCATCATGGCGGGACCCGCACTAAAATTAAAAACACGCGACATTTTTCTCTCCTACTACTTCAAAATTCGGGACTATATAAGCATTTTAACTTTCAGACGGCTTATTATCATCAACTGGCGAGCTTTCATCATCTCCTGAGCCTTCGACAGCAGCATTGTCATCGCTGCTAATATCTAAATCACAGATATTATCCAAGCCAACGAGCGATTCATCTTTCCCTAAATTGATCAAACGCACACCTTGTGTATTGCGTCCCATCGATGAAACTTCAGCAACACGCGTCCTTACCAAGGTACCGCCATCACTAATTAACATCATTTCATCATCATCCCCAGCCAATACTGCCGCCACAACATCTCCATTACGCTCAGATGTCTGAATAGAAATAACACCCTGACCACCACGGCTATGTACGGGGTAATCAGCAATTGAAGTACGTTTACCGTAGCCATTTTTAGTGGCCGTTAATACCTGGCCATCATGCACGACAATTAAAGCAATGACCGACTGATCACCCGTCAGCTTAATCCCTCGAACACCGGTCGCCGTACGGCCCATAGGCCTTACTTGCTCTTCTTTGAAGCAAATAGCCTTGCCTGCACTGCTAAACAACATAATGTTCTGCGTACCATCGGTAATATCAACACCTACCAATTGATCGTCATCCCGCAAATCAACTGCAATCAAGCCACTCGAACGCGGACGCGAAAAATTAGCCAAGGAAGTTTTTTTCACCGTCCCTTTACTCGTTGCCATGAAAACGAATTTTTCAGGATCATACTCACGAATAGGTAACACCGCGTTGATTCGTTCGCCTTCTTCAAGCGGTAACAAATTGACAATAGGTCGACCACGAGCAACGCGACTGCTTTGAGGAATTTCATATACTTTTAACCAGTAAAGCTTGCCGCGACTTGAAAAGCACAGCAGCGTGTCATGCGCACTGGCGATAAACAGTTTATCGATAAAATCTTCATCCTTCATACCGGTTGAAGATTTTCCACGCCCACCGCGTTTTTGCGCACCATACGTGGTTAACGGTTGGGATTTTGCGTAACCGGCATGTGATAACGTTACCACAACAGGCTCATCATCAATCATATCTTCAGCACAGAGATCTAATTGAGTATGTACAATCTCAGTACGTCTTGCGTCACCATATTGGTCGCGAATCATCGTGATTTCTTGCTTGATGACTTCCAGCAACTTCACTGTATCACCTAATATTTCGAGTAAACCCTCGATCTTAACAAGCAGTTCTTTGTACTCATTAATAATCTTATCTTTTTCCAAGCCGGTTAATCGATTTAACCGCATGTCCAAAATAGCTTGAGCTTGGGCATCCGATAAAACATAACCACTTTCGAGTAAACCAAACTGATTGCCCAATTCCTCCGGGCGAGATAGCTGAGCACCTGAGCGCCCTAGCATATCGGTAACCACACCTGGCTTCCAAGCCTGAGCCATCAATGCTTGTTTAGCCTCTGCTGAGGTCTGAGACGCTTTTATCAGCGCAATAATGATATCAATACTAGCTAGTGCGACGGCCAAACCTTCCAAGATATGTGCGCGTTCACGGGCTTTACGTAATTCAAATTCGGTACGTCGAGTGACCACTTCTCGTCGATGACGAATAAATGCTGCTAACATTTCTTTGAGTGTTAATAATCGTGGCTGCCCATCAACCAATGCAACCATATTGATTCCAAACACATTTTGCATTTGAGTCTGCTGGTAAAGATTATTCAGCAAAACCTCAGCATTTTCTCCACGGCGTAGCTCAATCACCATGCGCATGCCGTCTTTATCTGACTCATCTCTGAGTTCAGTAATGCCCTCGAGTTTTTTATCTTTCACCAGTTCGGCGATTTTTTCTAATAAACGAGCTTTATTAACTTGGTACGGTAATTCGTATACCACAATGGTATCTTTGCCCGTTTTTTCGTTGCTCTCTATATTGACTCGTGCGCGTATATAAATACGTCCCTTGCCAGTAGTATAGGCATCGCGGATACCTCGGGAACCATTAATAATCCCTGCCGTTGGAAAATCAGGCCCAGGGATATAATGCATCAATTCTGGAATGGTTAATTCCGGGTTTTCAATCAATGCGATCGTGGCATTAATCACTTCAACTAAATTATGCGGTGCGATATTTGTGGCAATACCTACTGCGATTCCAGAGGAACCATTAACCAATAAAACAGGGAATTTAGCTGGCATGACCTGGGGTTCATGCTCGGACTCGTCATAGTTGGGTATAAAATCAACCGTTTCTTTTTCCAAATCCGCAAGAATTTCATGCGCCAGCTTACTCATACGTACTTCGGTATAACGCATGGCCGCCGGAGAGTCCCCATCAACAGATCCAAAATTGCCTTGACCATCAACCAGTAGATAGCGCATTGAAAACGGTTGTGCCATCCGCACAATTGCATCATATACCGCCGTATCACCATGCGGATGATATTTACCGATGACATCACCTACAATCCGTGCAGATTTTTTATACGGCTTATTAAAATCATTACTGAGTTCATTCATCGCGAATAAAACGCGTCGGTGAACCGGCTTTAAACCGTCTCTTACATCGGGTAATGCACGACCAACGATAACGCTCATCGCATATTCCATATACGACTGACGCATCTCGTCTTCAATATTTATCGGTAAGACTTCTCTCGCGAATGTTTCCATATACCTGCTTTTTCTCAAAATAACGCATCTAGTTTATTGCCGATATCAGGTGATCATCTGTCAACAGCATCGACATAAAACGGTTTTTAGATAAAAAAAAACCCATTGATGACTCAATAATCTGTATTTCACGACCCCTGAAGTGTCCTAAAAATTCTCTTGATCTGACTGTTTTTAATAGATTTTCAGACGATTTATTAGGTGGCGTCATTCTAGCATAAACGGAGTAAAAGGTGCACCAAGATAAAGGATAGCCGAGGAGGCTGTCCGAGAACAGCAATCGTCACGAGAGTACTATTGCAGAATAGCATTTTAAGTGATCGATAAACACACAGACAACCCAAGAACTTGCACATCCAGTCAATAAAGGATTATCCTAGAATCCGCAGTTGACCGCTTAGCGATAAATGTAACCAAATGAAATCATTAAGTTTTCTAAGTTCGCTGCAGTTCATCTATGGGGTGAGTTTCGCTACGCGTCGAATTGCACGTTTGTAACGGTGTATCTCTGCGTTGTAACTCCTTGGAATAGCTGGCTATTCCGCGTCGTTACGCCTAGACCTACACCGTTACAAACACACACTTCAACTCGTTCAACTGCGGAATCTAGGATTATCGTCACGCTTGAAAACATGACATGTGCTCCACTGCATAAGGCCATCCGTGGCCAAGCACGCTCTCGCACATCCGTGTGCTCCACTGCATAAGGCCATCCGTGGCCAAATGGAAAACTATGGCTAAAATACTTTGGGTTGAAGACCAAACACATTGGGTAGAAAAATTTAGAACAGTGCTCGAAGCAGCAGCGCTGGACAATACGCCAAATCACCTTGATATATTCAAGTTTGGCGAAGCTGCAAAACAATTTATTAGCCAATCAGACATTCAAAACGCACCAGATATCGCCATTCTTGATGCTAGAATGAATGGTAATGATCATGCCGGCCTTTCGGTCTCTCAAGCCCTGCATAAAAAATGGCCCCAGTTACCTGTTATCTTTTTATCTGAGCACAATGGCACTGAAATCGAAAAAGAAGCCCTGGAACAACTTACTGTTGCGGACTTTATATCCAAACACCAAAAAAATATTGAAGAAGTATTAACCTGGCGAATCAAAGCAGCCCTCCGGCAAACTGCGTTAACCCGCTCAGATGGGGTACAAAATATATCTAACACACTGGTCGACGGGGACTTAAAACTCGATCTAGATAGCTGGGAAGTATACTGGAAAGGTAAAAAACTGATGAATCCCGACAATCCAAAAAGATCATTATCACCCACTCCCCGCAAAATTCTTCGATTCTTAGTTGAACGCAGTCCGCGTCCTGTCACTACATTTCAAATGGCCGAGCACTTAGACCTAGACCCTGATCGATATGCTTACGCAACATACCGTCAACACATCAAGACATTGCGACGCTCTTTTGACATCGCCGACGGAGACAAGGGACAATTTATCGAGCATTGTAAATCCGGTAGTGGTATCGTTGCCGCAGGAGACGAAGGTGCCTACTGCTGGAAAACCCTTAAAAACTAGCATTTAATACAATGAGTATTTCACTTAAAAAACCCACTATTCATTTTCCATGGGCATCATTTATAGCAAGCTTAAGTCTGATACTGTTCTTTCTTTTGAGCGAACTTATTAGTGAAAATAACGCACTTATACTTTCCCTAGACATCCCCTTTCAATTACAAAACCCGCAAATAAAGCTTATGGTTTTGTTTGGTTTTTTTGTAATCCTGATAGCCGACCTTATTTTGCATCGACGACGCAGTAAGCAAATCGATATTATTTTTGAAAAACATGAAAAACTTTTATCTGAACTGCAAGCTTCACGTAATGCATTACAGAACCGTGCACAAAAATACTCTGGACACGCTGAGAAATTAAAACTATTTATAAGCGATAAATTACTCGAATACATAGAATATGATGAGAAATTTTTACACTTTCAAAATATCGCTTCGGAGGTACGGCATAATGGTGTCATTAGCTACGACAAAGTCAATACCGCCTTACAACATGCATTGGCACAGACCAGTAGCGAAAACAGTCAAGTTTACACCGATGCACTTAATTCGATGAGATACTTATGGGACTTACTGGATCTCTCAACAACAGATAATATCGGACTTTATATCGCCGAAAAAATTTACACTGCAGAAGAACATTATTATCAACAACAATTTGAAACAGAAGAATCACACAGTCCATTTTCTCCGATATTTTCTACACGTGGCGCGGTGATAAAAGCCTTAAAGCCTTTTATCCATGATCTCGGCGAACAACTCCCTATAGAAGGCAATAAAAAAACACCTTATGAATATACCAACTCCCGATTTCGCATCAACCTCAAATACTCAGATCATCTACTCGGCAATGAAAACTATGTCATATTGATGTTAGAAAACTTGATTCACAACGCATTATATTTTGTAAATCAAAGAAAGTATTCAAGCAAGCATTCACGAGTGAACATAAGCCTTAATAAACAAGGGCAATACAGTAAATTGTTAATTTATAATCCTGGGCCTATTATCACTGAAGAAACACGTAACCAGCTTTTTAAGCTCGGTTATTCCACAAAACGTAGAAAAGGAGTTAACGGTAAAGGCCTTGGGCTTTATTTTGTTAATGAAATAATCAATGCGTATGAGGGAAAAATAGACTTTAGCAATATACAAAACAAAAAAGAACAATATAAAATTAAACTCACACTACAAAACGGAGAAACTCTGCAAGAAGAACTCGACGTCTCAATCAATAGCGATGGCGGAATCATCACATCACGCTCAAATAAAGAAAACCCAAACAATGACATTAACTTCAAAACCAATAAAAAAATAATCGAGATAGAAATAACATTATTAAGCCGGAAAAAAACCTATTCATTAAACCATTTATCCGCCCAAGAAAACACTTTGTTTATCGATCCCGTGCATGCAAACACACCACACTGGTTCCTCCAATTGAAACACCTCAAATCTGGCACCAGAGTTATATTTCAAGTGCTTGACATTAAAGGCGTGCAGTTTGAGTTGCTTATTCCTACCGCAGAATCTAGACTTGAATCTGATTATTATGATGCGGACAGCCAACGATACCCGTAACGATTGAGATTTAGGTGTTATTGCATGTCCTCTTCATTTCGTGGCCACGTTTACCCGAGGGAAATTCCTCGCAATAGGCCTGCTATTACTCGTCATTTCGCCCTACTAAACATAGCCGCCAGCTCAATATAACCCTCATCTTTAAGCTTTTCAGCGGGAATAAACTTTAACGCGGCGGAGTTGATACAAAATCGCTTACCTGTTGGTGCCGGACCATCATTAAAAACATGACCAAGATGCGAATCTGCAAACTTGCTTCGCACCTCAATGCGCGTCATAAAAAATGATTTATCCACCACCTCAATCAACTCCACACCTGTAATCGATTGCGTAAAACTAGGCCAACCTGTCTTAGATACAAATTTATCCAGTGAGCTAAACAGCGGCTCGCCAGAAACAATATCCACATAGATTCCATCTTTTTTATTATCCCAATACGCATTATCAAATGAACGCTCAGTGCCATTTTCTTGCGTCACCTTAAACTGTAAGTCTGTTAATTGTTGCTTGATGACACTCAAAGAAGGACGCTTATATTTTTGCGACATTTTAGAAACCACTCTCTTTAATTCTTGCTCGTTATCGCCCCAGATTTTTTTAAGGTACTGATCACGGCCGGAACGATGACGATAATAAGCATAACGAATCGGATTCTTTTTGTAATAATCCTGATGATACTCTTCTGCTGAGTAAAATACTTTAGCAGGTTTTATCGGCACAACAATAGGCTTGGAATAAATACCACTTACATCAAGCTCGCGCTTCGATGTCTCTGCGATTTTTCGCTGTGCTTCATCATGAAAAAATATGACGGATCGATAGTGTTGACCTCTATCGACAAACGACCCACCGTCATCTGTTGGATCTATTTGCCGCCAAAATACGTCCATTAAACCATTGAACGAAATCTTGCGTGGATCAAATTTAATTTGCACCGCCTCCACATGACCACTTTGACCTGAGGTGACTTGTTTATAAGTGGGATTTTTCACATGCCCATCTGTGTAGCCTGAAATAACCGCAACCACCCCATTCAATTTTTCAAACGGATGCT
>JALUUH010000180.1 GCA_027021445.1 Gammaproteobacteria bacterium | reverse complement strand
AACACAAAAAGACAATGCCAGCGCGCTCGTTGTGCCTGAAGTAAACGACGTGGATATTGACGACAGCTTCAGTATAGAACTGCTAGCGCCTGCGTTAAATGGCAGTGCTGAGGTAATGGCGAATGCCATACGTTATACACCAGCCGCTAATTTTATCGGCAATGATAGTTTTTCATATAGTGTGATCGATAGTGGTGGCTTAAGTGTGATAGGAATTGCCAGTGTTCAGGTGAATGATAGTATCGTTAATGACCCAATACCAGAACCTGATGAAAATGATCCAACACCTGAGCCTGATGAAAAAGCCGATGAAGATCCATCAGGTAAAAATGAGCATGATACTGAACAGGTTCAAGACGAAGCATTAGCTGCCGAGAACAATGGAAAGAAAAAGAAGGGTTTTTTGGGCGCGATTGGTTTTGAATTAATATTCTTTATTTTCTCTATTATGTTGTTATTACGACTGCGTCGACCTCTGTTTTATAAGTATCAAACTGCGGAATTGTGATTTTATAATTGACTATTTTCATGCAACCACAATGTTGAATATCTCCCTCTCTTTGGGCTGAAAATATCTCAAAGAGAGGGAGGGAGTGAATCAAATGTTACTGTGCACCTGCAACGTCAAACTCCAATTGGAAATGGATATCTGGGCCGCCTGATGTCTTGACGACTGAAGGAGTGCCACCATAAACACGATGATCTGAGTGGTATACTAAAACCAAACTATTAACCACTTCATTGATATTAAATGGAAGTACGCGCTTCATGCTGCCATTGCCATGTGCATCAGTAGCAATAATATTAGGAATACCGCCAAATGGGCCTGGAGGACCACCCGCTGCATTAAACTGCCAAACACCATACAAACTGTCAGGAAGCAGGCCCTTTATTTTCATGTTCACTTTGCTCATGCCATTTTTGAGAACTTTTATTTTCAACTTGGAATGGCCTCCTTTAATCCAATCACCGAAGGTAATCGGATTAGGGTCGCCGGGATAAACTAGACCACGCATGATAGCCTCAGCACTGATAGACTCATCAATGACAACCGGCGTTTCCCCTTCCGTAATATAAAGTGTAGGTACTTGGCGTAATGGCACCGGATCTGTTCCATCATTAGGTATATTGTAAAGTATTGCATGTTTATTGGTCTCACCGATGACAGGTGCCTCCATCCCATTTTCAGTTTGTACCAGCACGGAATCAAGTGATCGTCCGTCCGGCAAATTCAAGGTTCCAGACAATGGCGTACCATAAATGACTGTTTTTTTGTGCGCATATGATGGGTTCACCATAATAAGGACAAACAAACTTGTTACGAGTGTTGATATCAAATATTTTTTCATGAGTTCTATTTTCTCCTAAATATTCTGAAAAATAATCAGTTAGCACAAGGTTTGCTCATTTCACAAGTCTTGCGTTTCACTGTTTCCCAACTACTTTTGTAGGGTAAACGCCCGGCGTGATAAACCGCTTTAATAAGCCTTACACATGCCTTGCACGTAGAATTAGTTTATATAAGTCATTATTATCAATGAGATAAAGTAAAGTTTGTCATTTCGAAATTATCTTGGCGGGTAATACCTAAAAATTGAGATAGCGTGCACGCCTTGTTTCCTCCACGCCCATATTTACCTGAATAAAACAAAGGTAAATTTCTCATGATAATCCGCTCATGAAAAAAGAAGACAGTGCTTGTAATCACTTCCTTAATCGATTCTACATATTGTGCGCCGAATCTATTTCCCTTCACTGACAATATTTGTATCTTGTTGATAATTCGCTATATTTAAAAATAATTTTTTATGTAAGCATTGCGATAGGCTTATGCAGTAGGTTTGTCCATGTTGCAATTTATATTGCTGAATAATCGCTTGGATCTGGTTTTGAAAAAAAGATGATGCGATCTATTCGCAGCACTTTTTAACGTTTGAAATCGACTAACTGATTATCCTAGAAGCGGTCAACTGCGGAATCTAGGATTATATGTTTAATTCAAAATATGGGGGAAAAACATAATGAAATTTACTCTGCAAAAAAGCATTCAGATGATATTTTTAATCACCTTATTCATGGTGACATTTGGCGCAAATGCACACCAAAAACCAAAAAAAGAGTTTGTCCATGGTATTACGATCAAAATACACCATGATCGTTACCATTTTGCCGGCCCGCCTGATGGCGTCAATGGGGCAACAGATGTACCAGGGCACACCTGGCTACGTATCGGAAAAAATCGCTATTTAGGCAAGCACTATAATACAGGGCCTTTTGGTGCTCCTAACTTTTGGTCTAGCGATGCAGGTGATGGCGAGTTGCTCTATGTGATGGAAGCCGTGATAGACACATGGAGTGAAAAAAAAGCAATGCGATATTACGCCAAGGGGTTTATTCATTACCACATGTTGATAAACATTGAAACAGGCCTACCTCATCCTTCAAAAGTCGCCTGGTTTAAGCATGTTGCGGTAAAATCTTTTGAGTTCGATGGCGCTGGCCCATTGGCATTTGGAGGCATAGATGCTTATAGCGTGAAACCCGGGGTTGATTATATGATGACACCTAACTGGGACACTCCCTACGCACCTAATCTAAACCCATAGACTATTAGCTTGCCTATTGAAACCTTTGATTTATTCAGAGGTTTCAATAGCAGCTTTCAAAAGAGATGTGGTTTCACTGGATATATGGATGTCGAGATGACGCTCTATCATCATACGGCATTGCTTGAGTGTTACCTCGGCCATGTCTCGATTGCCTTGTGACAAATAGACAAGTATCAACTTCCGATACAGCGGCTCCGACAAGGGTTCTAACACCAGTGCATTTTGACAAATATTCTTCGCAATATCCGGTTTTCCTCGCAAGTGTTCGATACATTTAAACAAGATAGCCAGGTACATGCTTCGATAGCGTTCACGTTGCGCCATCACTTCCAAAGTATCATCGTTAGGCAGGTATTCGCCTCTATAGAGTTGCTGTAATTGCGTTGCAACTTGCAATGCATTTTCTTCTGTGACTTTTTGTTTCCCTAAAGTTTCAAGTTCAAGAACATCAATCCAGAAATATTTAAAATTAAGTTGAATACTGTCACCCTGTCGCAAAATGGCCTGTTCAGTGCCAAGGCGTTTTCTTAAACGGTGAATTTGTGTATCGAGTAATTGTGATGTTTTTTCGTGGTCTTCTTCAGGATATAAGGATCTTTTTATCGCTTCACTGCTTAGATGCCTGTCTTGTGCCTTCACTAACACTTTTAGCAAAGAAAATGATTTCTCCGCCCGATTTCTTTGATGCAGCAAACCATTTTTTGTTCTCAGCTCAAAACCACCAAAGGTATGAATACGAATAGGCCACGGCCAGCGCTGACAATAGACATCAGGTTTTGGTAAATTATCATAGTGCATTTCTACAAAATGCTTCACATAGCTTGTTTCTATTTCCAGTAAAAGTGCTCGCTGACAGGCCCACACCATTAGTCTAGGATCCCAATTGGAATACGCAATAAATTCATTATATTTGGCTATTGCGAAACTTTTTTCTAAATAGTGATTGCACCGTACAAATTCACCATTATTGAAATATACTTTTGCATAAATCATATAAAACCGCGATAGTTGAGCAGGAAATGCCAGTTTTTCTGCTTGTTGCAGTACTTCGTTGTGCAGCGCCAACGCGGCTTCTGTCTTTTTTTGTATACATAAATAATGGATGTAAAACAGTTTATTGTGGAGAATAAATGGCGGACAGTAGGTATCCTCCAAACTATTTAAATAGTGACTAATGGTATTATCTAAGTCATTCGGTTCAATCTTAGCTATTCCTGCAGCCAACATACTCGTTAGATATAGGGATTGATAAATTTGATCTTTCTCGCTTATGTTTTCTTTCATAATATCGAGATAATATTTCGCCTGATCGATTTTTTTTAAGCCTAGCGCTGCCACTACTATTTTTGCATAAATATGCCCATCAAAAATGCTGATGCCACTTTCTTTTGCAACCTCGAGTGCGCGCAACTCTAAACTCAATACTTTAGCAAAATCATTAAACGACCATGCGCTCAAAGAGCAAACCGTTAAAGCACCGAGATATAATAAGGGGTTGTCTTTTACATCATCGAGATGACTCTCGAATTTTGCGATAATTATTTTATCTCTGTTTCTAAAGCCAGAAAAAAGTGCGACATGAACATAATTTGACATCATATGCAAGCGTAGTAGCGGATCGCTTATTTCATCGATTGCGGTTGCCAAATGTGCTTGCAGAGACTCTCTTTTTTGCGGAAACAGACCAGATAAAAAATAGGATTGAATTAAAATTGCTTCGATATAGCCTTTTTGTAAGCCTGGTGGTGGCTCAGAGTAACGAAGACTGAATTCATTATATCGATTTAACCAGATAATTAGGCGATCACAACCTTGCAGTGTACTGTAGATAACGGAAACTGCTGAGTGCCATGTCGTATACACACCAACGGCATTAGATTTCTGAATAAAACCCGCATACGCAATATCATAATAATCAAGAGCGTGTATCGCATTATTATAAACCGATAGCTTCCCCTTCCAGAACTTTATCCATGGCTCATTCTGGCTGAATATTTTCGGCAAGGCGTATATATAACGTTGCAAGGATTTGATCCGGCCACTATCATGCAACTCAGTAGCACAATTCAATATCGCCTGCATTAGCGCTTGCCATGCTTCTAATTCAAGTAGTAGATCGGCAGCAGCCTCACTCTCATTTTCCGCTAGTAACGCCATTGCTGTTGCTAGACGTAAATCATATAGTTGTTGTTTTGATAATGTGTCCTCAGCACGTTGTTTGAGATACTCTCTCACTAAGGGATGGAGTGTATAGCCTTTGTCGCCTTGCTGTAGGACAAATAAGTTTCTTTGTGCCAGTCCAGCGAGTAATTTTTTCGAATCTGAAATATGACTGATTGCCTCTGCAGCTGTCGCTGTAATGTGAGGTAAATAACAAACCTTCATCAATAAATCGCTGGTTTCCGCCGTCAATGAAGATAAAAACTGTTCGGCAATATAGCTATCCAGTATTTCAATACCTAAACCTGAAGTATTGGTATGATCAAATACATTTGGCGAATCAGGCAACAGCGCCAATCCCGCGATCCAACCATCCAGTTTATGATGCAATGACAACAGTGTATCTTTAGAATGTATCGTGTTAAATAAGTGACTTGCTGAAATCCATTCTTCTTTTTCAAAACGCATCAATTTTGTATCAATGACGCGTAGCTGGCGTTTACTAATTAACGAATGCATTGATGAGGGAGGCAAATGCCTGCTTAGAACCACTAATGAAATACCTGCCGCCAGAGAGTCTGCAATACAAGGTAACAAAGATGAAACCGGATCAGTCTCAGATAACAATTGAAAATTATCCAAAACGATAAGGCCTTCGCCCTGCAATCTTGACGAAAGATCGGAAAAAAAGTGGCGCGTAAATGCAGGTATGCCTTGCTGATATTCAGGAGTTAGTTTGGGTACGGCCTTTTTTCTGCGAGGGGCAGCCAACCTGCCAGACCAACCAAGATAGTGAAAAAATGTCGCCAAATCTCGGTCTTCTTCATCGATTTGATACCAGCAATGTGCGACTTTATTTCTCTCTAGATAACTAGAAAGCAGCGTTGTTTTTCCCGAACCACCTGGGGCGGCGATCCAGATTATTTTTGTTTGTTGTCGCGCTTCATCAATGATGTCAAAAAGTCGTGATCGATGTATTATTTCTGCCGTGCTGGGACAAATAATTTTTGTTGGATAAATTACTTTACGAGTCATAATACATATCGCCCAGGACAATCGGGCTTAAAATTAACTTATCACAGATGAAGCGCATATTGCGAGGCTTTAGTATCAATAGCAACGCTCTCTCCCGATTTACTATAAAACTGCTATCATCTCTAAAAAACGATCCGTAGTCACCTAATAAATTCTTTTTATGACAGGCTCCTAGTACACTATCAAAACCTAATAACGAGTTCTTAAATATTTTTTGTTTTTATAAGCCGAAAACCCCATAATACGAGGCCTAAACCTAGCAGCGCTGCAAAGCTTGCACTCGCAAAACTGATGACTGTCGCAGCCGTTACCTTAACCATGCGCACTGCAGTTGCAGTATTACCCGCTACATCGGAGACCTTATAAGTCACTTCATAGGAACCTACAACGGCGATATTCACCGCTGAGCTATCTATATCAATCAGCGCACTGAGATCATCGTCGACATTATCCAAGGCCATCGCACCTAGCTCGGTATAAGGGTCACCCACGGTCAGCTGTTGCGGATTCGCGCCTTTTAGCGTGATCACCGGCGCTTCGGTATCTTCCGTAACCAGCTCCTCGCCCGTTAC
>JALUUH010000179.1 GCA_027021445.1 Gammaproteobacteria bacterium | reverse complement strand
CCCACCCCATCATCAGCGCAATGGTAGCAGGTTCCCCTAGGGTACTGACGGGAATACGTCAGGTATAATCAACGTCGTAACTCGTTGTTATACAATCAATTTTGCAACTTCGGGTCGCAACTAACGACTGCCTAACTTGCCGGGGCAATGGCGTGATACAAAAAGAACCCGCGACTTCCCGGTCAAGTTGAGGCTATGGTTAAGCCCGGATCCGTCTCCTTTATATTTTAGTGCAGAAAACCACGACGATTCATTAAGTAAGCGTACAAATAAACAGTAATAATTAAAAGCAAACCATCGAGGCCGCCGATAAAGCTAATCCCCCATTTGCTAACCAACATATTTGTAACAAGGCTAAATAACATACTTAGGAGAATTAATTTCAGTGCCAGCTTTCTAAGAAATAGTAGAAGACATGAAGCGACTACGATTAATAAGACTTGCGAAGATCTGATTATATGATCTATAAAATTCAAACTTTGATAATATCTAGTTACTTCATCTCCGAGCTGACCGGATCGTGCCCCAATATACGTAGCTGCAAACCAACCCAATGCAGAGACAAAATAAAATAGTGCAATTATAGATGAAATAAATGCTAGAAAAATCTTAGTCCACGGAAGTCGCGTTGTTTTTTTATCCGTATCAATCATGTTAATCATTATTATTGGCTTAACGATACGGCTCAGGAGCTGACACTCCCTTCAGCAGCTGTTTAAGCGATTTTTTCCTTTAATAATTCTTTGTTTTTAACAATGCCAGCGGCCTTAAGATTGAGGAATAAGGCAGGTAAAAGAATGACTACCCACTGGATTGTTTCTTTAATTCCCACCCTTGAGTCGATATTTAAAAGATAAGCTTCGCCTGTAAATGCAATAATGAGAAGTACCACCCAAGATTTATGTTGTTTGGTTGATAAGGTTAGCCAACAACCAACGACAATGACAAGGTTAACCAGCGTTTCGATAATGAGAATATATGCTGGATCATTTGCCCATGTAATGGCGATACATGCCAAAGCTATTAATGAAAGTATTATTGAATAAATTGTGATTAGGATTTTGCCGATCATTTGTTTGAATTTGGACGCTTAACGACAAGCTCAGTGGGCCGGGGCACTGACATAACTTAACACTAGCCGTGTACCCCGGTCCACTGGAGCGTATGGTTCAAGTAAGCCGCTCCGCGGCAGGTTAAGCTTCTTAAATCCTTATTGCTTCATTCCATAATTCATGGTATCTTCTTACCGGTGTGCAGGCCGGTATCTTCTACCCGACAAGGTTTAAAAAAGAAAGGAAGATACCATGAATTATTTAATCAAACGTT
>JALUUH010000178.1 GCA_027021445.1 Gammaproteobacteria bacterium | reverse complement strand
TGATTTTTTATCAAGCCCTATTGCTCCAGTTGTAAATAAAATTGATTCTTTAAAATTAAATCATGAAAATTCAGCAGGATTACAATCTGCTCATGTATTTACTTCAATAGGGCATGATGATGGTAGAAATTATGTTAATGGCGAAGCGCCAATGGTTCGATACATTGACTTGCGCGGACTATCTCAGGCGGAAACGTATAATTTGTCAACCAGCGGTGACGTGTTAAGCCATCAGGGTGTTTCATTAAATAAGGCTGGTGATCGGTGGGTGACTTCTCACAGTCAACCTGTCGGGCCTGTTATGGAGCTTCGTCAGTGGTCTGCTATTGGTTCTACGCCTACGCCTGATGCGGTTAATCCAAATAATTTAAATTTAATTGATCATAGTGATTTTTTGGCATATCCAACACTAAATCATTGTGGAGATATAGCGCATTTTAGTTTTGATGGAAATGAGTATATTGCCGCGCCTTTAGGACAGAATTCATCTACACCAAACGCTGTAGGCATCGCTATTTATAACGCAATAACCCTGTCTTATGTGCCGGGTTCTTACTCTAGCTTAATAGGCGAGCTTATTGATCCTAAATCACTAAATCAGGTTGAGGCTTCTGGTGTTGCGATTAATGAAAATTTAAACGAAATGTTTGTTGTTGAGTTTGGAAACAACACAAATTCTGTTTTTGTGTTTACATTGTCTGACGCATTAACAGGTGATTTAGCATTAAAGCGTGTAATAAATTTAGATTATGCAGTTGAAGGCAAGCAGTCTATTTATTGTCGAGGTGGAAATTTTTATATTGTTGGAAATGGTATTTTGCTGTTTAAATTTGATTTAAATGGAAAATTAAAAACAGTCTATGGTGTTCATAGCTCAGGAACAGGTCCTCAAGGTATTGATTTCAGCTCAGACTTATTATATTGGTTGGACTCGCCTAGTAGTTCAACAGGTTTTATTGAAACTTATGATTTGTTTGCTGCTGAAAATGCGCAAATTGGACGTGAGGCTGATGGGGTATCAGTCAGACAGTGGAAGTCTTTTTACTCTCCTTACATAACAAGTTTTCCAGAATCAGGAACGTTAAGCATTAGATTAAAATATGATGTTCCAGCAAATAGCTGGGATAATCCTGTCAATTACATTATGAACCATTTTGAGTCATCAACAAGTTGGGCGTTAGTTTTACAATCGCAGGGTGCAGCAGTTAGAGCTAGGTTTACACCTACTAACGGGACAACAATACAAACAGCTAATGGTGGTGTTGTTGATATGCTTGTTGATACTTTTTATGATTTAACTATTACATGGAATAGGGTTGGCGCTAATGTTA
>JALUUH010000177.1 GCA_027021445.1 Gammaproteobacteria bacterium | reverse complement strand
CAGTTATTACTGGCATTATCACTGCTGTCCCGTTAAGGTATGAAAAAGAAGGCCTGAAAACCTGTTTGTTTTGATACAATGAAATCACGACAAGTCATTGTAAAACAAGAAGGAAATCAGGCCTTGAGTCACCATGATACTGTGTTTTCACAACTTCTGAAACTGATACCGAGACATGAATTCGAGACCCTTGCAAAACAGCACCATACAGGCCGTTCTTTTCGAACCGCCTCGAGATGGTCGCAGTTTGTGAGCATGGCAATGGCACAATTGTCGGGCCGAAGCAGCTTGCGTGATATTGTTGAAAGCCTCTCGGCACAGGCCCATCGCCTTTACCATCTGGGGAGCACAAAACTATCGCGCTCCAATTTGTCCCGCATTAATGACGCCAAGCCTTATGACTTGTACGAGGCCTTATTTGGAAAACTGTTGAGTCGCTCTCAAGGTGTCGTACCCGGACATTCTTTTCGCTTCAAGAACCCACTTTATTCGCTGGATGCATCGACCATTGATTTGTGTCTGTCTGTTTTTCCATGGGCTGACTTTCGAACTACCAAAGGCGCGATCAAGCTCCATGTCGGCCTGAATCATGCCGGGTATTTGCCTGAGTTTGTCACCGTGACCGAAGGCAAGAAGCACGATGTAACGGTGGGTCGCACGCTAGATTTTCCCAAAGGAAGTATCGTGGCCATTGATAAGGGTTACAACGATTACGCCTGGTATAACCAGTTGACTGAGAAAGGAATATTTTTTGTTACCCGCCTCAAGAGCAACGCAAAATACCGCATTGTATCCCGTCGCCCAGTATTAAAGCACAAGGGGTTAATCTGCGATCAAACTATCGAATTCACCGGCACACAGACAGCAAAGAAGTGCCCAGCGCAATTACGGCGCATCGCCTATCAGGATGCAGAAAGCGGAAAGCGTTACGTATTTTTGACGAATAATTTCAAACTTGCAGCGAAAACCATTGCCGATATCTACAAGGCAAGATGGCAGGTCGAATTATTCTTTAAGTGGATTAAACAGAACCTGAAAATCAAATCGTTTGTGGGCACCAGCAAGAACGCTGTCATGACCCAGGTATGGATTGCGCTATGTGTTTATCTACTTCTGGCTTTTCTAAAGTTTCAGTCAAAGTTACAGAAAAGTACTCAACAAATATTGCGCTTATTACAGACGAACTTGTTCGAAAAACGGGATCTGGTGGCCTTGCTGAGAGGTGATCCACCCGGCGGTAAGCAGCCTGATGTTTATCAGATGGTTTTGCTGTGAAAGTTAACGGGACAGCAGTGTGGCATTATATTAAATCAAGAATAGGGTTCAATGAAATATTATAGAAAGATGATCGAACACTTTGTGCCCGTCACTGATAAAGAGTGGGCAAATGCTATTAAAATATTTAACGAAGTACAGGTCAAAAAAGGGACGCTCATTCATCGATCGGGTGAAATTTTCAGCGATATATGGTTTGTTAAAAATGGATTGGCCAGATCATATTTTACCGATATTAATGGTAGAGATTTTACATGGCAGCTCTATTTTCGTGGTAAAAGCAAACACGGGTTAAACCATTTCATGGATGATAGTGTCAGCTTCTATGAGCAAGAGGCATCTATGCTAAATTTTGAGATACTGGAAGATTCTGTTTTTTATGTCGCCTCCTTGGATGACCTAGATAAATTTATATCACAAGATAAGAAGTGGGAGCATCTAGCGCGCCTTTGGTTGCATGATACTTACTTTGCGGCAACATACAAACGTGTCATTTCTCTGCTGTCAGAAACTGTGGCGGAGAAATATGAACGCTTACTTGAGGAGTACCCGTCTATTTTCGATCATGTTAAGTCCTATCATATTGCCTCCTATCTGGGCGTTGCCCCCCAGACTCTCAGCAAATTAAAAAATGAATCTAGATGAATGAAAGTTAATTCTTCATTGCGTATGATTTTTATTTTTTAATGGAGACAATCAAATGAATGCCTTTCAAGAGTTTAAATATTTACATGGGCAGAGCGGCCCTCTTTATATCGGTAATGTATGGGATGTTAATAGTGCGCTCCTATTTGAAAAGATGGGGTATAAGTCAATAGGCACCTCAAGTGCAGCAATTGCCACATCCTTAGGATATGAGGATGGCGAAGAGATGAGCTTTGACGAACTCCTGAATATCGTTGCGACGATAAAGTCAAAAACATTATTGCCCTTAACGGTTGATTTGGAAGCAGGATATAGCAGAGATGCTAAAGAAATTCTGGAAAATATCGTACAACTATGTAAATTGGGTGTTGTAGGAATAAATTTAGAAGATTCTGTTATCGAGAAGGGTAATAGACGCATCGTCGATGCAACAGAGTTCAGCGAAACTCTAAAGTTTTTGAAGAATAGTTTGCTGGAAAAAAGAATCAATATTTTTTTCAATGCAAGAACGGATTTTTTTGTAATGGGGCTAGATAACCCATTAAAAGAAACAGTCGCGCGTGCGACTCTTTATGAACAGAGTGGTGTTGATGGAATATTTGTTCCATGCGTAACCGATGAAAATGATATTCGAGAAATAGTAGACTCCACATCCCTTCCCGTCAATGTTATGACTATGCCCAATTTACCTATGTTTTCAACACTGCAAGAACTTGGCGTTAAAAGAGTCAGCATGGGGCCATTTTTCTATAATTGTATGAATGAGTGGTTTTGCCATATGGGCAACTCTATTAACGAACATCAATCATTTTCTCCTATGTTTTCAAAGCAATGAGTAGCATTCATATTCAATATCAGAAGACTAAAATTGGTGAAATTATTATGGGGTCTTTCAATAATAGGCTCTGTTTGCTTGATTTTAGATATAGAAAAATGCGTTCACGTATTGATCGCAGAGTAAAGAAAGGGCTCATGGCGGACTATGTTGAAGAAGATGATAATGTCCTGTCAGAGGCAAGAATGCAGCTCGATGAGTATATCAATGGAAACAGAACATCGTTTACGATTCCACTACAAATGGTTGGCAGTGACTTTCAAAAAAAGGTATGGAGGTCTTTGCTGAAAGTCCCTTACGGTGCGACCTCAACATATTTACAAATTGCCAAAGATATTAAGCATGAAAAAGCTGTTCGTGCTGTTGCTAACGCGAATGGAGCAAACTGTATTGGTGTAATCATACCTTGCCACCGCATCATTGGGTCTGATGGAGGGCTCGTCGGTTATGCTGGCGGCTTACCTGTTAAAAAGAGATTATTGAAACTGGAAAAAGAGTATGACTTTTTCAGTTCTAAAATAAATAGAAAAATATAACACATTGAGTTTTCACCTGTTGAAAGAATGGAGGGAACTTCTTCATCATTTCTATGAGCCCTTTCCGGAAGCCCAGCATTACACCGAGATCTCTCCCAAATGAAAATAGTCATACAAAGACATGGAGAGTCTGTGAAACACTGGAACGTTTGGCCGAAGAGCTTTTACAGTGGGAGTAACCGCCGTGCCGTTCAAGTGCGATGTTATAATTCACCAAATAGTTTTTACTAGGCTGGATTTAATTAAATTTTTATCCGCAGTAACTAATTCTAAATTTTCAATTATTGAAGTTGCTACGATCAGTCTATCAGTAGGATCTTTATTTATTTCCTTGCCGAGGTTTGCTGATAAATCAGCGACTTCTGGTGTTATTGATTTGTAAATGCAATTTCTAGAATCAAGGATGGCATTGATAAAGTTAGCAGGTGTTTCCTCGACTTGAAGTTTCCGTTTTTTAATCAGTATTGCAATTTCCCATGCTGAAATATCGTAGAAAATAAGTCCTTTTTACTCGCGCCTATTTATTGCACTTTTCGCCTTCCATGATAATTCCTTTGGAGATAATGCATCCCAAATTATTAAGCAAGTGTCCATGACAATCATTTTATAGCTTTCCATCATTTACAGGCCCAGCGCGGAATCGTTCGGGTTGCACGATTAAGCTGATGGTCTAGTGCTTTATAATTTGGCTCATATTGCGCAACTAACTGCCAATAGGATTCGGAGTGGTTAAAATGAACAGTGTGACAAAGTTCATGAATTATTAAATAGCGAACTAACTCAGGCGCTAGTAACAGTAAATTTCGATTCAGATTAATATTATGCTGAGCACTGCAACTACCCCAGCGCGTTTTCTGGCGCCGAATCGTCACTTTATTGTATGACAGCGATAATTCAGCACCGACATTTTGCAACCAGGGAAGCAGTATTTTTTTCGCTTTTTTTTGCATCCATTGATTGATGAAAACCAGTTGTTGCGCTTGACTGCCACTCACTTCTAGCACTTGGTAAGGATAATCAACCTCAATGCCTGCGGTTAATGAAGATGCGCTATTTACTACTCGAAAATGACGGTCCACTGCCCGCAAATATATGTCATCAGGGATGAAGGGAGATGATGGCTCGTTCTTCGGGCGCAATGAAAGAATACGTTCCCGTGTTCGATGGATCCATCCACTATGCCGTTCAACAAACTTAACGACCTCTTTTTGGTTAAAATTTTGCGGAATAACGATTTCAAGTTCACCAAACTGATTCAGCTTCATCTGCACACGTTTTGCACGTAAACTAACTCTGATAACGTAAGCTAGATTTGCATTCACCCTTTCAGAATCCCTGCTGTGGAAAAAATGTATTGCGATGATAAAAACCGATTTTAGCTTCCCGAAACTCACCCAGCTGTGCGTTAGCATTCTGCGTAAACATCCCAATGGGATCACCGAATATGAATTGATTGCCGCCATTAAGGCGGCAAAAAAACCGGGACTTGAAGAAATCTATGATCAACAAGGTGAAGCCTCTCTATTTCGCCTTCATTTCACTTTGTTTCATGCCTTATATCAGTTAAAACAATATTTATATTCGCATGGAAGCAATGGGTTATTTATATCCCCGTTAAAAATAACGTTAACTCCCTTTAAAAGACACCATAAAAAGCAACTCAATCAAATTGATGTACTTGAGGAATACTATCGGGATCTTAACCAATTAAAACAAACTACCGATAAAGAAATTCATACACTTTTGGATAATTTTTGGTCACACATGATACGAGATGGTAAACGCAGTGAAGCGCTCACTATTCTAAAACTTAAAGACCCTGTTTCAAATCTTGAGATCAAAAAACAGTATCGTAAGTTAGCTTTTGAGTGCCATCCTGACCGAGGTGGAGACCCTAAGAATTTTCAAGCCATAACAAATGCAATGTGTTTACTGTCGGGAAAATAGGAGGCTAGCTCCTTCATACATCTCTATTCGTTAGCTCTAATGGACTCACCACTGTATTAAAATTCTGCTCGATTTTACTGGCAAATTCCGGGGTAAAATTTTTACTGTCGGTATTAAAAATAGTGTCGGCTAACTCTTGCACTGCGTCCGTATATTCTTCAATCGCAAGATCTTTGACCTTCCCTTGTTCTGACCATGCAAAAGCCTTCCTAATATCTCCCGCCAGTTCAGAAGAAAAATCCATGACCGGTAAAAACCGCCACAGCAGCCCGGAATTTGCTTCCAACTCCTGCATATATTCCCGAATTTCCATTCGAATCGGATACTCCAGTCTGTTTTTAGACAATTGCCATGCAAAAAATCCAAATATAGTGGTCGGAATCATCATAATCCATACAAGCTTAGCGAATGTTTCCAGCGGTAAACTATTACTAGACATCGCCCAATAAGCAAAACTGAATCCGAGCATATATATCCCGCCCGCAACCAGCAAACCCGTCAACATCGCTCTGGGCTTTACAGTCTTCGCCTTTTTTTTATAATCAAGCCGATTAGCATCAAAGTTTTTTTCAAAGCGACGCAGCACTTCTTTTTTGTAGCTACGCTTAGCTTTATGTTTACCTGCCATCTCATTTTCCTTCAACTACGGATACAATGCAGGCAAGTCGCCAGCATCTATTACTTGCTTGTGTGGAGTTCTTAAATCAGTGGAAACTGAATTCCAGAAACTATCACCGTCCCAATTTTCTGATTGTTTAGCGTAGAGTATACAATTCAAGTCTGCAAATTTTTCTGATAAAGCCGTATTATTCAGCTTTCTTGACACATCATCCAAACCTCTAATCTTTTGATCCGGCCAAACCATAGCAGCCCACATCAATATTTTGGATCTTACCTTCGCAGCATCATTAACCATACATGCAGCTTGCACTTCTTTTAGGGTTCCTTTGATATTCTCATAGCTACGTGCATCTTGAGTGTTTTCAGTGTCAACACTTCGCAATCCTCTTGACCGATATTTTAGCAAAACAAGTAGGGTGAACAACCAGCCCAAGGCTAAAAATACACTGAGCCAAATCCAATATTTAGCTTGCACAATCTGCTGCGAACTCGCAACGGTTGCCGCTGCTCTGGACTCACTAGGGTTTACTCGCGCATTTTCTGTAATCTCGCTTGCAACCTGTGTCGCCGCAGGTAAAACAGTAATCGTTCGGGAAGGTATTACGGCCATTTTTTCAATATTGTCTTTGGTGCTCCACCACGGAATTTTTATCTCGGGTAATACCCACTCACCGGCCACCTTCGGAACCAGAGCAACCTTCTCTTCTCTAATGCCAACTAAGGTATTTTCCCCATTAACCGTTTCAACCAAAGGTTGATCAGAATAAAAATTCATACTCTTGCTACTATTGACTGGCAAGGCCGGTATTTGCGCACCTGTTAAACCACTCACTTCAATGCGAACCGTCCTGGTCACTGGATCGCCGACACGAAATCCGGGAGGATCCGGCGACCACATCTCAGTTAGGCGTAATTCTTTAGCTGGAATCCAGCTATCACTGGTTACACTATGCGGCCGAGGAGCTACTTCAATTGTAATTTCATCACTTTTCAATTGCATTGGTCGCGACCGCGCTTGCTGGAAAAAGCGATTAAACGGATCTGCAGAAGCCTGTCGCCCATCGGCAATATTGCCATTGAATAGGGTTGATGGAATAACAAGAGAACCACTTTTTTGCGGAAACAACGCATATCGTCGCTCAGTAACTCGGTATCGTCTGCCATCGATGGTCGTTTGATAAACGACATCATTACCCAAGCGCTCAACAACAGCATCGGTTATCGCAGGCGGAGATAAACTCGCCTCAATCATCTCTATGGCTGAAAATAATTTAATCGAATAAATAATTTGCTGTTGCACATAGCTCTCAACAATATCCGTCGAAACCTCAAGAAATATACTCTTATTTCCGCCAATATCAGATTGTGCACGCGCCGGCTTCACAATAAGTGTTATCGAATTAGTACGCTTCCCAGCAAATGCTATCGGCGGGATAACAAGACTGCCCGTCCTTTTTGGCATCAAGGTAACAATCCGCTGAGAACTAGAGGTCATCTTTCCATTAATAATTTTAACTTGACTATTTTTTGATGTTCCTAGTATCTGGAAATCCTTTTTCAGAACCTCTAAATCCGGTTCTTCTTCTCCCGTTAGGTGCAGCGTAAATGTTTCACCTTCATTGATAACTGACCTATCTATCTGCGCCGTTGGATTGTCAACCGCATAGGTTACGCCGACCATCAGAAAAACCATTAACAGTTTCAGTATGTATTTTATTGAGATCATTACCATTCGTTCACCACCGCATTACCGTCTCTTTGTCTACGCTGGAATTGTCGTTGAAATTTTTCTCTTAACAATCCACCCGGATCATCTGGAATTCTGCGCAACCATTGCTCCAAGGCTTGCTGTTGCTCCGCATATTGCTGGCTTGATATTTGTTGCTTTTGCTCTGCCATTTTACTGGTTTTTTGCTGCTCTTGAGACGCTTCTGATTCGTCGGGCTCTGTACTCGACGCTTGCTCTGTAGTATTTTCATCCTCACCCTGGTTCTGTTCCTTGTCCTGAGTTGCGGTAAAATTATCTGGCTCCTGAGCAGTATTAGCATTTTGCCCCTCAGTTTCTTCACCTTGTTCACTTGATTGATCGGATTCCTGTTGTTGCTCACCGCCCGATTGGCTTTCTTCGGCATCGCTCTTTTCAGATTTTTTACCTTCCTGGCCTGAGTCCTGGCCCTGATTCTGCTCTTCTTGTAAACGCTGCAATAAATCCAAATTAAATCGGGCATCTTCATGTTCTGGATTTTTTTCTAATACCTTTTGATATTCACTTATCGCTTCTTGTATTTTTCCCAGCTTAGCTAAAGTGTTTCCTTTATTATAATGCCCATCAAGCGTCTCTATTGATGAGTAGAGTTCAAGTGCGCGTGCATAATCTTCCGCCTTATAAAATGCCGCCGCTTTCCAGCTAGGGTCTACAAATGTATTTGCGGCATCCAAACGATTACCCGCTTGATACAAACTTTCCGCTTGCTGATTTTTGGTGCTCCATAAATCTTTCCATTCAAGTGCATAAACGGGATCCGAAACTGGCAGCACAACAACAAAAGAGACAACGACCAACCAACCACGCCTAAATGCAAGCGCAAAAAATGGCAAGGCGATTAATAATAACCAAGAGCCTTTTTCCTGCCACAATGAAATATTTCTATCATCGCCTTCCGATTCCTCTTGCACATCATTTGTTTTCGTATTCGACAGTAAATAATTCACATCATTATCATTAGCGGTTATCGAACTAAAAAAACCATTTCCTCGATTAGCAAGTGTTGACAATAGTTGAAAATCTGTTTTTGGAATGACAATCCCACCGCTTGCATCATTCACAAAACCACCGCCAACATAAGGAATCGGCGCACCATTTTCGGTGCCTACGGCTAACACCGATAAACGATGACCTTGCGCTACTAAGCTGTCAGCCGCTGCTAAAACCAAATCATTCACACCGTCGGTTATCAGGAAAATATCACCCACGGGGGTATTACTCTGTGACAATAAATCGCCCGCCATTTTTAATGCAAGCTCGGGCCGACTACCCTGTGCCGGCATAAGATCTGAGTCCAAGGTAGGAATCATTGCTGCAATCGTATCTGCATCATCGGTCAATGGTGAAACCACAAATGGGCTGCTCGCAAAAACAATGAGCGCTGATTGACCTTCAGTCGTTAACTCAAGCATATCCAATAGTTTTAATTTTGCACGCGCTAAACGTGTAGGTTTAATATCTTCAGCTTTCATGGAAAGTGACAAATCCAAAATAAAAACCCTTGCCGCTGCGGATTGAAATACAGGTTGCTTTGATTGCTCCCAGGTAGGCCCGGCAATCGCAAAAATTAGCATGGTTCCGATAATGAAATACAAACAATAACCAAACAAACTATTTTTACTCTTGGTTTTAACTAAAAGATGATTCAATAGATGCTCATCGCATATCTTCATCCAAGGCGTACTATGTTTAGCAGCCCGCAACAAAAGCACAAACCCAATAAAGAGCGGAATAAAGGCTAAAAACCAATAAGGACGTATAAAATGAAAAAGGCTCCAATCAATCATGACTCTTAAGCCTTAACAGTGTTGGAATTAAAAAAGAAAATCGCAGCATACCCAGAAGAATCAAAAAAAATAAACTAATCCCTAGTGGCCAATGGAATAAATCAACAATGGGTCTAAACATCTGAGTTTCACCAACGGTAGGCTCTAGCTGATCAAGCTTTTGGTATATTTGACGCAATTCCTTCGTATCTTTCGCACGAAAATAGTGTCCACCAGTGGCATCTGCAATAGCTTGTAATGTGGTCTCATCCAGGTCAGAAGAAGGGTCTACAGTTCTTGATCCAAAAAAAGTACTGACTTCCATCTTATCCGCACCCACACCAATCGTATAAATTTTGAGACCCGACTCAGCCGCTAATTTCGCTGCTTGCAGAGGCTCTACTTCACCCGCTGTATTAGCACCATCGGTTAATAAGATCAACACCCTGCTATCCTTATCAAGATCACGCAAACGTTTTACGGCTAATCCTATGGCATCACCAATTGCGGTTTCTTTTCCCGCCAGGCCAATTTCAGATTCAAGCATCATTGTGCCAACTGTTGACCTATCATAGGTCAAAGGCGTCTGCACATAAGCTCGCCTACCAAAAAGTATTAAGCCCAAGCGATCACCTTGGCGTTGCTTTATAAACTGGCTAGCAACGGATTTAACCGCCGTTAATCGATCGACTTGTTGATTATTTATATAAAAATCTGCGCGCTCCATACTTCCTGATAAATCGACAGCCAACATCAAGTCTCTGCCTGAAGAAGACAAGGGCATTGGTTCACCGATCCAAATAGGCTTAGCACAGGCTATAACAAAAAATATCCACGCTAGCATCGGTAAAATATAAATGTGCACCCTAGGCGTTACAGCACTAGCACCTGTTTCATTAAACTCTGCCCATTCATTGAAAAAAGGCGTTCTCAATGCTTGGCCTGCGGCAGACTCAGCCGGTGGAAAAAACCTCCACACCAAATAGGGTAGTGGTATGACAATAAGAAGCAAAGGCCATTGCAGTTCAATCATTGGATTTTTTCAATCCAATGCTCAAGTGCGTCTAGCAACTTGGAATCATCGATTGTTATTTCTTTTTTATATTGATCCCCGGAAAAAATTTGACCACAACCGGTAGAAAAAATCGGATAAGCTGATATGGAATCTAAATAACGCAGCCATTCATCACCCGTCAAACGCGCATTCGATGTATTTTCAACATTTGAAAGTGTTATTTTTCGCAACATTTTAGAAATTCTTTCGATTAATAATGTGGTGTTTTTATTGTATATATAACTCGCCTTTATCCTTTGAAGTTCCTTAAAAGCGGCTTTTTTCAACTTGCGCCGTGGATTATTGCGATACTTCTTCAGCCTATAAAATACTAACAAACCGATTAAAATCAGGCCAAGCAATACCCACCAACCTGGCGCAAATGGAAATAAGCCTATCTCAACGGGCTCATGAATATCTCGCAGTTGCTCCAAGGAATCATTCATCTTAAGTTTTTAGGGATGTTTTTTTGGCTAATTTTAATTGCAGAGTTTTCACAAGATCGTCTTCAGTTAATACGGATAAATGGTGAATCCCACTTTCCGTACAAAACTGATTGAAAGCTGAACGTCGATCATTCGCATGACTGATAAATTGCTCGCGATTTTTTTTCATCCGAGTATCAATTGATCCATAATTTTTTCCATCGGTAAATTCATAATAGCCTGATTCAGGAAAAGCAACTTCTATCGGATCTTGCACCGAAATGCACACAACATCGTTGCGCCTAGCTAATTGTGCTAAATAGCTTTTAGCTTTTTTTCCAATATTGTAAAAATCACTCAAAATATAAACCAAACTTCCCGATCTAATCCCTTTATGCGCACGCAACAACGCATCGGTGAAATTTTTACTACTTTCTTCACTCGTTCGATCAAACTTCCAAGCAGCTAAAAAATGTATCAGCTTTAAAACCCCTTTTTTTCCACCCAAGGGTTTTAATTCTAAGTGCTGAGTATTATCAAATAGAAATGCTCCCACTCTATCTCCATGACCATCCGCAGCCCATGCAAGTAACACCGCTATCTTGCTTGCAATGACTGATTTAAAAGCAACTCTGGTGGCAAATTGCATCGTCGGGCCAAGATCTACCATTACAAAAACCGGACGCTCACGTTCTTCGACAAAAAGCTTCGTATGGGTTTTATTCGTTCTTGCGGTTACCCGCCAATCGATGTTTCTAACATCATCTCCAGGTTGATATACCCGTACCTCATTAAAGTCCATGCCGCGACCTCTAAAGGGAGATGCATATCCTCCCGCAAGTGGGGCTGAAGTTTTAACGCTAGGCTTACGGAAAATTGATTGACACTGAAGACGCAGTATTGTGAGCTCACTAATAGAAACCGTAACGCCTTTTATAGATTGAGAGCCCTCTTTTCTAAAGCCCCTTTTTTTCGCACTAAGCATACTTAATGTTACGGAACCGGTACACGGTCTACAATTTCTTTAATCACATCATCGGCCTGTACATCATGTGCTTCAGCTTCAAAGGTTAACAATATTCGATGCCTAAGCACATCATAAGCGACTGTCTGAATATCGTCAGGCGATACAAAGTCATTGCCTTTTAACCAAGCCAATGACTTTGCACAACGATCTAATGCAATCGAGCCACGCGGACTCGCTCCATACCGAATCCATTGACTGAGATCATCTCCCCATTTTTGCGGAAAACGGGTCGCAAAAATGATTTGGATAATATATTCTTCTAAGCTCTCCGCGATATGAATATCAAGCACTTCTTTCCGGGCCGCATAAACATCTGCCAGACCTAATCTAACATTATTCTGCTCTGGTTCTTTGTCAGCCGACATACTCGCCTGCTCACGTACCAATGCCAGAATTTTTTTCTCTGCGGCTATATCCGGGTATTCGACAAAAACTTGCATTAAAAACCGATCAAGCTGCGCTTCAGGTAAAGGATAGGTTCCTTCTTGCTCTATCGGGTTTTGAGTGGCCATTACCAAAAATAATTCAGGCAATTTGTAGGTCATCTTGCCCACCGTAATCTGGCGCTCGCCCATTGCTTCCAGCAATGCAGACTGCACTTTTGCAGGCGCTCTGTTAATTTCATCAGCTAACAGCAAATTATGGAAAAGAGGGCCTTGTTGGAAATGGAAACTACCATCTTGCGGACGATAGATTTCAGTTCCGGTTAAGTCTGCCGGCAGTAAATCAGGAGTAAATTGAACACGATGAAAATCCCCTTCCAAACAATCACTTAATACTTTTATAGCGGTAGTTTTCGCCAACCCAGGCGCACCTTCTACTAACAAATGACCATCTGCCAGTATTGAAATCAACAGACGCAGCGTTAAATCCTGCTGGCCAATTATTTTGCAATTTAATCTTTCCTGAACTTGTATAAATAGACGATGTAGTGACATGCTTAATTAACCATTTGAATAAAATTTGAATGATAGACAATCCATGAGCTGATTGGTTTCAGAATATTTTTCTCCTATTTTCATTGCTCACCATTTCACTTACCGGAACCAGCCTAACCCCATCAGCTGCAATTTTAGCCAGACGCATTTCAAGATACTTTAAGGTGTTTTTTCTGGGGTGTGCTATCGCTAATGCAGCCCCTCTTTTTTTTGCTATTCGAATGAGCTTTTCAAAATTTTCGTGAATAGACCGCATCGTTGAATGATGATCTAAAAATACATTTCGGGTCGCGTTCGCTATGCCTGCTTCTGTGGCCACTTGAGCGGCGACACTCGATACCGACGTTAAACTGTCTATGAAAAATAAGTTTCCATTGGTTTTTAACACACTCATGAGCCAAGCCATGTGACCTGGGTGCTGTGTTAACAAACTACCTTTGTGATTATTAACACCGACAATCATTGGAACTGCTAAAATGTTTTTTTCTACCCGCTGAACAAATTCAGACTCTGTCATATCTAATCTTAAATCATCCACACCTAATGCCTTTTCATTCATCGGCTCCATCGGCAAATGCAGCATCACTTCTTTTCCCGCGTCATTGGCAATATTGGCCAACGAAATACTATGTGGACTATTCGGAAGAAAGGAGTAAGCAAGATCCCCTGCTAACAAAATCGCTTTGATTCCAGCCTGATAATCATCTCCCATGTCGTCGATCAAAATAGATATAACCGGTAATTGAGCTTCCGTTGAATCAGCGAGCACCGGCGAGGCGAGTAGCGAAAATGCAAGCGCTAGAAAACACAAATGCCGATGTACGGCTAATGCACGTAATCGGCGCTGTGTGGTGAGTAAAATTTTTCTTATAAATATATCAGTCAATATTTTTATTATGAGCCGGGACATTTGCCATTATTTTTAATCCACGCAGCATATTAAGCGCTTCATAAAGATGATAGTCGGTACTCGCTAAAGTAAGCGCATCATTATTGTCATTTTCTTTAGAAGGCTGCTTGCCATTTTTTTCATTGGCACTTTGTAAATGTCCCGCCAAATCTGCTTCTTTAACCCTTTTAAAGCTTCTTTCATCCTTTGATACTTTAACGCTTTCAAGTCTTATATCCGGTGTAATACCTTCGGCCTGAATGGAACGTCCCGAAGGGGTATAATAACGCGCAGTTGTTATTTTCAACGCAGCGTTACTATTCATCGGTAATATAGTTTGCACAGAACCTTTACCAAACGTTTTGCTGCCCATAATTAACGCTCGCTGATGATCTTGCAATGCACCCGCAACAATTTCTGACGCCGAGGCTGAGCCCCCATTGACCAACACAACAATAGGAGCGCCATCAATAATATCATCTGGCGTGGCACTAAAACGTAAGCGCGAATCTTTATCACGACCTTCGGTGTAAACAATCAGTCCTTTTTGTAAAAAGGCATCAGAAACATCAACGGCAGCACTCAAGACCCCGCCTGGGTTATTGCGCAAATCCAATACAATGCCTTGTAATCCGTTCGTTGTATTTTTATCAAGTTTTTTAAGTTGCTTATACAGGCTTTCACCCGTCTTAGATTGAAAGCTGGTAATTCTCAAATAAGCAAAGTCTTCATCCAGCATTCGCGCTTTGACACTCTTCACACGAATAATATCTCTTTTTATAGATATCTTAAGCGGTTTCTCTGCCCCTTCACGCACAATCGTCAATAGAATTTCCGACCCCGGCTTGCCGCGCATAATTTTAACGGCTTCGCTTAATGTCAACCCTTTAACCGGGGTATCATCTAAGCGCACAATTAAATCACCGGCTTCAACACCCGCTCTGGCAGCTGGTGTATCATCGATAGGGGAAATTATTTTTACAAAACCGTCTTCCATTCCCACTTCTATACCTAAACCACCAAATTTTCCGGTTGTTCCTACTTGCAGTTCCTTATAACCTTCCGGGTCTAGGTAGGTTGAATGGGGATCAAGACCTGTCAACATGCCACGAATTGCGTTTTCTAATAAAGTTCGGTCGTCTACCGGCTCCACATAGTCACTTTTAATTTTGGCAAATACTTCCGTAAAAGTTCTGAGTTCCTCAACCGGCAAATTAACTTCGGCAACATCACGCTTAGCCAAAACACCTTGACCCAGGGTCAGCATTACACCTAAGACCAAGCCCATCGACAATATTAGAAAATTTCGTTTTGTTGCTTTCATTTTTTTGCTCCGCGGGATTTAAACCCATTTGCAACTGGTCTATTATGAATTTGCTATCCACAACGATATTCGAAAAAACAATGGTACACGGTTTAAATCACTATACAAGCTCAATTAACGCCTAGCGATCAACCATTTAGATGGGTTTATAGGCGCACCTTTGTGACGAATTTCGAAGTACAATGCGCTTTTTTCCATGCTTCCACTATTTCCAACCAAAGCGATCACATCACCCTTATCAATCTTATCACCTAAGCTTTTTAATAAACTCTGGTTATACGCATATAAGCTCATATACGTGGCACCATGATCAACAATCAATACAAACCCATAGCCTTGTAGCCAATCTGAAAATACAACTGTCCCCGAAGAGACAGATTTAACGGCTGTGCCTTGTGCCGCTTGAATAAGCAAGCCACGCCACTTAACTTGGTTCGTCAATCGACGTTTACCATAGCGAGCAATCACTTTGCCTTTTACGGGCAGATTTAATTTACCTTTTAATTTTGCGAAAGACGTGCCGTTTCCTTTGACCGATTGCCTCGCCTTTTTTTTCTTGGCTGCCTGCGCAGCAGCATTAAGCTTTTTTTGATTTTTTTTCAGATAATCTATTCGATGGCGCTTACTCTTAATCGTTTTCTTTAAGTGAGCAAGGACATCAGAACGCTTGATTTGAGTCGCTTTTAATTGCGCAAATTTTCGTTCCCGCTGGCCAATCAGTTTATTAACAGCGCGATTTTTAGCGATAACTTGTTTTCGAATAGACTCCAACTGCGCTCGAGAATCTTTATAAAATTTAATCTGCTGGGATTTCGCCTCGTGTAAATAACGATAATAGACCAAGGCTCTTCCCGTCTTTGAGGGATCTTGCTTATTAAAGAGTATTTTTAAATAAGGCTGCTGACCTTGGGCATATAGACTAGAAATGTACGAGGATATATCGTTTTCAGCATTCTTTTGCTGTTTTTGTAACTGACGATCTTCTTTTTTATTTGCCTCTAATTTCTTTTTATTTTCAGTTATATCCTTTTTCAATCGATGAATTTCCTTAGCGAACTTGGAAATATCATAATCGAGCGACTTTAATTCCTTAATAACAGCAGCTTGTTTCGAGCTTGCCGACGAAAGCTGTTTTTTTAACACACCGACATCTTTTGACTCAACCGAAGCACTTTCAGCAACCGTTAAAAACCCGCAAAACATCATCACTAGACAAACAAAACGCGAAAACCAACGACTATTATTCATGTCGTAGCACGTTCACTTTTTATGCGTTACTAGGGAATGCCCGCTCATTTCCTGCGGCTTATCAACGCCGAGCAAATAAAGCATTGTTGGAGTGACATCCGATAATGTACCCATTCTCTCCAACACAGCCTCTCTGCCCACATAAATAAACGGCACCGGGTTTGTAGTATGCGCGGTATGTGCTTGATCAACTTCATCATTACGCATTAATTCTGCATTCCCATGATCCGCCGTGATCAATACCTCACCGCCAAGCTGATTGACGCAATTAACCACACGTTTCAAACATTTGTCGACAAATTCGATTGCTTTTACCGTAGCATCAAAATTCCCAGTATGTCCCACCATATCTGGATTTGCAAAGTTACAGATGACAACATCATACTTATTACTTGCTAGTGTCGATAATAATTTATCGGTAAGCTCAGCCGCGTTCATTTCTGGCTGAAGATCATAAGTAGCCACATCAGGGGAAGGGACTAATATTCTATCCTCGCCGACAAATGGCTTCTCTACGCCACCATTCATAAAAAAAGTAACATGGGCATATTTTTCTGTCTCTGCAATTCGCAACTGACGCATTCCAAGATTCGAAATATACTCTCCAAACACATTCTGTAAACGCTCTGGCGGAAACGCGACAGGTACATCGTAATCAGAGCTATATTCAGTCAGTGTAATAAAGTCTCCGAGTACGATGGGGCGACCTAAATCAAAACCATCGAACCCTTGGTCGATGAAAGGTACTGTAATTTGGCGCGCTCGATCCGAACGAAAATTCATAAAAAACACAACATCGCCATCTTGAATTGTCACTGCCGACTTACCACCACCCTCAATGCGAGTCGCTTTTACAAATTCATCCGTTTCACCACGCGCATAAGCATTCTCTACGGCGGCTAATGCACTAACAGCGGAATACTCAGATTCGCCGTGAACAATTAAATCGTAAGCCTCTTTAATTCTGGGCCATCGATGATCTCTATCCATGGCGAAATATCGACCAATAACAGAAGCAATTTGACCACAACCCACTTTTTCAAAAACTTCCTCCATTGCCAGAATGGAAGCACTTGCACTTTTTGGCGAGGTATCACGCCCATCAAGAAAAGCATGTAAATAAATCTGTTTCGCGCCTTGCTGAACAGCGAGTTCAACCATTGCATGTATGTGACTTTCATGGCTATGAACCCCGCCATCCGAAAGCAAACCCAGAATATGAACCGCTTTTTCATTGTCAACGGCCTTCTTTATGCCCGCTAGAAACGTAGGATTATGATCAAAATCTCCCGTCTCAACAGCCTTAGTGACACGCGAAAACTCCTGATAAACAACGCGTCCCGCCCCAAGATTCAAATGACCTACCTCAGAATTACCCATTTGATCACTGGGTAAGCCCACCGCAGCCTCGGACGCGCGTAATAATGTATGAGGACATTCCTTCCACAGTTTATCCCAAAAGGGTGTGACTGCAGAAGCAATCGCATTATTTGCGCCCTCCTCCCTATACCCCCAACCATCGAGAATTAGCAAAACAACCGGTCTAACTTTATCGCTCATAAAAATATCTTCAATTAAACAAAAGGTTAAGCGGCCTCACAAAATAACGATGTAATAGCCTGCTTTAGAAAAACCGCAATTGTACCGGAAACAAATCACTTTGAAAAAAACAGTACAAAATCCCAACTTAGCGTGCGTATCATTGTATAATGTTTTTGTGGAATACAATGATGGCGCGCGTGTTTCAACGGCAAATACAGGCAATTTTTAGGCACACATTATCAATTTCGAATAAAACAATAGGTAAATTTCATGCTCGAAAAAAATGCCTTATTACCAGCAAATGATGAAGATATTGCAAAAGCAGCCTTGTCTATCAAAGCCATGGCCCATCCTTTGAGACTCAAGATTCTATGTATTCTTGGGCCATCAGAAGTCAGCGTGCAAGACATCGTAGAGCACGTCGGTACATCGCAAAGTAATATTTCACAACATTTGGCTATTTTGCGAAATAAAGGAATACTCGCATCACGTAAAGACGCTAACCGCGTATTTTACCGGGTAAGCGATGAAAGAACCCTCAAACTCATTGACATGATGCGCGAAGTTTATTGTACGTCAAATATCGAGTAAAATGCCGCTCCCCGAGAGTGCCGCACACTTGGGTGATCAACATAATAAATCGAATACTTCCATAGTCTAGAAACCAGGCAGGCTTAGGCGTTCGCAGCGAAAAGAATGTAGCTAGCAGAATTCTTAAACATCCTGGTTCTTAGGGAGCTTGTCCGAGAACAGCGATCGCTGTTCTCGGACAAGCTCCTAGGCTATACAAACTGGGGCCCTTGCACGGAATCGTACAAGGGCCTCAAACTATTAAACAGAGGTCTTAGTTAGTGCATGGATAATTTTTTATCATTTGTCATTGAAGAATGGTTGTTATTTGCGATAGCTGCTTTATTACTGGGTTTAATTACCCGAAGTTTTTTCATCGCCAAACTCACCGGCGTAGCCGCCGTTAACCCAAATGAAGCAATACGAGTCATCAATGACGAAGCCTTGATACTTGATGTTCGGCTGGAAAAAGAATTCAAACAAGGCCACATTAAAAACTCAATCAATATTCCTGTTGGCGCACTTGAATCACGCATACGAGAAATCGATAAACATAAATCAGGCTCGATTCTTATTTGTTGCCAAACCAGTAGCCGATCAATGCTGGCGGGCAAAACACTGCGCAAACATGGATTCGATAATATTTCGGTATTATCTGGTGGATTAAATGCATGGACTAATGCAAACCTACCCACCGAACTCGGTAACAAAAGAGATGAAGATAAAGAAAAAGGCAAAAACAAGAAAAAAAGCAAGCATAAAAAGAACAAGCAAAATAAACAGAACACAGAAGCAAACACGACAGTTCCCGCAATCACAGCCCAATTAGAAAATAATGATACGACAACGAACGACAAAGATACGATTATCACCAGCAAGGAAAAAAAGTCAGCAGCTACCGAAAAACAAATAACCACCCCTAAAGATGCTGATTTTGACACTACTCCGACTACAGACAAGCAATAACGGACAATACTTTCATGCATATAACTTGTCCCAAGTGCACAGCCATCAATCGTATTCCAGCAGGTAAAAACCTGGTTGCAGGAAAATGCGGAAAGTGTCAGGCACTGCTATTTGGAAAAAAACCCATCACCTTAACAATGAGTAATTTTCAGAAACATTTAACGCGTAGTGAAGTACCGCTACTCGTTGACTTCTGGGCACCGTGGTGTGGCCCCTGTAAAAGCATGGCACCTGAATTTGAAAAAGCAGCCGCGCAACTTGAGCCCCGTATAGTGCTTGGAAAAATCGATACCGAGGCGCAGCAATCACTGGCTGCCCCTTTTGCAATTCGCAGCATACCGACAATGGTTCTTTTTCAACACGGAAAAGAAAAAGCACGAACGTCTGGAGCAATGACCGCCGTGCAAATCATACAATGGGCTAACACACATACTAATTAAGAGGTATACACAATGGCAGAAGAAAAAACAGAAGCACCACAAAGAGAATTTGGAATTCAAAAAATTTATACCAAAGATGTTTCCTTTGAAACGCCTAATTCTCCCGACATTTTTAAAGCAGAATGGAAGCCAGACATTAACTTACAACTCGGTCATTCAACCAAGCCACTTGGCGAAAATGTTCATGAAGTTATTCTTTCAATTACAATTACTGCCAAAGTTGCTAAAAAAACAGCATATCTTGCGGAAGTAAACCAAGCCGGTATATTTAATCTCAGTGGTTACAGTGAACAAGAGATGGGCGCGATGATGGGTGTATATTGTCCTAATATTCTGTTTCCTTATGCACGCGAGGCTATCTCCGAACTCGTTGCAAAAGGTGGCTTTCCGCAAATGTTAATGGCTCCAGTAAATTTCGATGCGCTCTACCAACAACATCTACAACAAGCGCAAAACCAACAAGCCCAAGCTGACAAAGTTACCCATTAAACGATGGATTATAGGGTGAATAAGGCCACGATTTGCGTTGTTGGCGCAGGTTCCTGGGGTACTGCGCTTGCATTAACGCTCGCAAAAAATGGGCATAAAGTTTGGCTCTGGGGAAGAAATGCCGAGCACATGCGGGATATGGCACAAAGCCGGTTTAATAAGCGCTACCTACCCGATAATAAATTTCCCGATACTTTATACCCAACATCCGATATGCAAACAGCGGCTGAAAAAGCAGATCATATCTTACTAGTCATGCCCTCAAAAAGTTACCGCTCAGTCTTGCAGCAATTACAACCCCACGTCGCAAACCACGTCGGTATTGCATCCGCGAGCAAAGGGCTGGAGCCTAAAACCTTTAAATTACTCGAGCAACTAATACGAGAAGAACTCGGCGCAGAAAGAAGCATCGCCATTATTTCAGGCCCCACATTTGCGAAAGAAGTCGCCAACGGATTACCCACAGCCATCACTGTTGCCTCGACTAAGCAATCTTATGCCGCAAAATTTGCAAGCTTAGTACACAACGACACTTTTCGCGCATATACCAGCAGCGATGCGATTGGAGTACAAATCGGTGGTGCTGTGAAAAATATACTCGCTATCGCTGCAGGTATTGCCGATGGAATGAAGCTTGGGGCAAATAGTCGTGCCGCACTCATTACCCGAGGCCTCTCAGAGGTAACACGCCTCGGTATCAAATTAGGGGGACAGCATGATACCTTCATGGGCCTTACTGGCTTAGGCGATATCGTCTTAACCTGTACCGATAACCAATCACGCAACAGAAGGGTAGGGCTTGCACTCGCTGAAGGCAAAAATCTCGAGGCTATATTACAAGACCTCGGACAAGTTGCAGAAGGTGTATATACCACCAAAGAAGTTCATCGACTCGCAAAAAAACTAGACGTAGACATGCCAATAACAGAACATGTTTATCGAATCATCTATGAAAATGAAGACCCAAGACTTGCGGTAAAATCACTACTGACACGAGCAATACGTTCAGAGCTTGATTGATGCTAATAAAATAAACTATTTATGTTCCATATCGCACTTTACGAACCACGCATTGCACCCAACACAGGTAATATTATTAGGTTAGTCGCCAATAACGGTTGCCATCTTCATCTTATTGAGCCTTTAGGTTTTGACCTTGAAGAAAAGAAACTTCGGCGAGCAGGCCTGGATTACCGCGATATGGCAAATGTTACACGACATCCAAACTTCGATATTTTTATAGAGATCATGAAAGGATGCAGAATTTTGGCGTGCACAACTAAAGGAAGTCGATTTCATGATCAAATTGCGTATCAAAAAAACGACGTTCTTTTATTCGGCTCTGAAACACACGGACTTCCGAAAAATATACTTCAAGGCATCGACTCTAGCCTTCGTTTGAAAATCCCAATGCGGCCAGATAGTCGAAGCTTAAATTTAGCAAATGCGGTTGCCATCATTAGCTGTGAAGCTTGGCGACAACATGGGTTTCTTGGTGGACAATAAGTACCTCTAAATTAATCCAACATAAATACTGAAATATTCAGGGATGAGATGCCAAACGGAGAAGTTGTACGCACCCATTCCTAAGCTGCATTTTACAAAGAACTTAGCTAATAAAGAGAGACTCATTTGAATCCTTACGCTGTCATCATCATATTATTCGCCATCGCAGGATTAATACTGGCTATCTGGAGCTGGCAAAAAATCAATAAACGCAAACGCCAACTCGCGTGGCCAAAAAGTGAGGGGGTGATAATACAATCCGAAGTATCAAAGAGTCTTGTCCCAAAGGTTGTATATCAATACAAAATAGGCGAAATCAAATACCGGCAAGAAATAGCCTTCTCCAGTGAAGTTACCGCAGCACCAGAACTCAGCAGCAATTTGATAAGCAATTATCCTTTAGATAAAACAGTAGAGGTCTACTACAACCCAGACTCTCCAGAAGTCACCACACTAGAGCCTGGACCTTCACGTGAAGATTGGGTTGGGTTTATATTTGGGGCGAGTTCTTTTGTATTCGGATTGTTTTTATTGCTAAATCTCACATTATGAAAGGAACGATAAAAAGCATAATAGCAGCAAGGGCAAAACAAGTGTGAATGAAAGAAACAATAACACAAAAGGGGACACTCCTCTATTAATACTAGGAATGTCCCTGTTTGCAATGTTTATTCTTGATTCGCTACATTAATTTTTTGAATAGCCGCTAAAAACTCACTACTATCCAATGTACCATCTTGATCTAAATCAACAGCACTAAAATTATGAGCTATACCACTATGTTTGGTGGCTTCTTCCTTGGTTAATGTACCACTCTTATCAGTATCTAAAGAACTAAAAGTTTTGTCTGGATTAGAGGAGGATTTAATGCCTTCTCCTGCGAAAGCATAACCACTCACTGCAACTCCCATCAAGACACCTAAAACCAGTTTTCTATTCATGAGATAGGATTCCTTCCAATTTAATTTAACATATCAACAATACCGTACCATCAACGATACGATACCTGCTTAAGGCAATGTTGAAGCCAAAAAATACAAAAAAATTTAATTATTATGAAAACAATTGATTACGTTAATAACTTCAGAGTTTCAACATACGTCTCCTGCGTTAGTAAAGTGAAACTGTCTGGTTGCAGCAACATGTTGGATTCTATAGATTAGCGCTATTTTCTGCAGAATTAGATTCATAGCACGGCAAATTATGCTTCATTTTTCTGATATTTTGCCGCTACCAAACAAACGATTATTTCGATTATTTTAGTATTGACACAAGCTAGGGAACAACCGGATAAGCTATTGGTTTGAATATCGATTTATGGATCTCAGTATTCAATCTGAAAACCTTAGAAATGCTGAGTTTCTGATGACACTCAAAGAAAGCTTTAAACGTAGCGGAAAAAGTCTAGAGGAATTCATCCATAGTTTTACCTGGGCCTCGCTTAAACGAACGACAACATGATCTTTGACGCTTACCCGCCGATATGATTACATCCACGACTTGTTTCTGGTTGATGTCGATGGCAACATATTATTCTCTACAGCCCGTCAACCTGATCTGGGCACTAATCTTTTCAACGGCATTTATGCCAACTCTCAATTCGCAAAAAAAAGTCAATTCAGCTTAGATACAGGGCGCACTCTTTTTTCTGATCTAGAACATTATGCACCCTCCAGCAATCAAGTAGCAGGTTTTCTTATCACACCCATGCTAGATGAACATGGCAATAAAATTGGTATTTTTGCGCTTCAATTACGCCTCGATCGGATTAATGAACATATGCATAATTCTATTATTAATAGCTCGATGTTCACGGCACAATAACTTTTGTAAATAACAAATTTACTGAAATCAGTGGATACAGCCGTGAAGAATTACTCGGCAACAATCATCGCATTATGGAAAGCAATGGAAAACCTAAGAGTTACATCGCTATCCGTGCTGACATAACTATACGCAAACAAGGCGAACTTGAGTTACGTGAAGCCAAGGAAAATGCTGAATCAGCCACACGCCTGAAGTCAGAGTTTTTAGCCAATATGAGCCACGAAATACGCACACCAATGAATGGTATTATCGGAATGTCGGGATTATTACTAGACACCGTTTTATCGAGCAAACAACGCAGCTACGCAGAAGCTACCATGAAATCAGCGGACGCTTTACTAACGATAATCAATGACATTTTAGATTTTTCAGAAATTGTAGATTTTCTACTCTTTTGGATAAACACATCAACAACGCCGTCGAAAATGTAAATCGTGCGATGGAAGCAGCTCAACAAGATGACTTAGAAACATTAAAAAAAACGATTCATTCAATAAAGGGAACCAGCGCGCAATTTGGTGCAAAGACCTTGAATATCATCGCTGCAGAAATGGAAATTCTTATCGACAATGGCGAAATAGATAAGGTAAACAATTTGACAACTGAACTTCAAGCCACTCAAAATCAAGTAGCTCAATTGATGTTAGCGCAACTAGACAATAACGAAGTTAAAGAAAATGCAAAATTGGGTTAATATGCCTGATCCAACACATCAATACCGTCTAAATTTAGTTCTTTAATTTTTCGAGTCAACGTATTTCGACCTAGACCTAATAACTTTGCAGCTTCTTGTCTACGACCGCCGGTAAATTCTAAAGCGGCAGAAATCATAACCGCCTCATAACAAGGTGTTGAACGGCTCATTAGGTTTTTTTCACCACAATTCAAGGCTGCGGTTGTCCATAACTTCAAAGCTTGCTGCCAATCATCCGTGTTGCATGCATTTGTGGATACCGTTTTTAGTTCCGCTGGCAAGTCATCAATATGAATTTCAGGCCCCGGAGCCATGACCATTAACCAACGGCATACGTTTTCTAATTGTCGTACATTTCCAGGCCAATCAAACTGCATTAAAAATTGGGCTGTCTCCGCACGTAATTGTTTCAGCTCAACATTTAGTTCTGTAGCTGCATTAGCAAGAAAATGTGTCAACAAAAGTGGCACATCTTCACGTCGCTCACGCAATGATGGCAAATGAACTCGTATGACATTCAGCCGGTGAAAAAGATCTTCACGGAATTGCCCTTGCTTTACTAGTTCTTCCAAATTTTGATGGGTAGCTGCAATGATCCGAACATCCACCTTAATGGGATCATGACCACCAACCCGATAAAACTCCCCTGAAGCCAAAACCCTTAATAATCGCGTTTGTAATTCTGCAGGCATATCACCAATTTCATCGAGAAACAATGTACCACCGTTTGCCTGTTCAAACCGCCCACGACGCATCGCTTGCGCACCAGTAAATGCACCTTTCTCATGCCCAAATAACTCAGACTCTAAAAGATCTTTCGGAATTGCCGCAGTATTTATCGCAATAAATGGGTTTACGGATCGAGGACTATGACGGTGTAATGCAGTCGCGACCAATTCTTTTCCCGTACCAGACTCACCATTAATCATGACCGTGATATTAGAACGGGATAGCCTCCCAATCGCACGAAAAACTTCCTGCATAGCAGGTGCTTCACCAATAAGTTCAGTTTGAGAAACCTTACTACTATCTTGAGTAATGGTTGATATTTTAACTCGCGAATGATCTACCGCTCTGCGTACTAATTCTATCGCATCATCAACATCAAAGGGCTTGGGCAAATATTCAAACGCACCACCTTCATAAGCGGATACTGCGCTGTCTAGATCAGAATGAGCAGTCATGATGATCACGGGTAGCAATGGGTAATTATCTTTAATCTCAGATAATAAGGCTAAACCATCCACTCCCGGCATACGCACGTCACTAATGATCGCATCCGGTTGACTGAAGTGTAGTTTTTCGATGACTCCCTTTGCACTTTCAAAGCTTTTAACTTCCATTGATGCTTTTTTTAGCGCACGCTCAAGTACCCAGCGAATTGATCTATCATCATCAATAACCCAAATCATTTCTGTTTCTGACATAACTTTCTATTTGACCTGTAGCTTTATTTTTTTAGCGGTAATATAATTGAAAATATCGTTCTTCCCGGTTCACTTTCACACTCTATCAAACCACCATGTTGATTAAGTATAGTTTGTGATATTGATAATCCTAGTCCCGTACCTTCAGCTCTCGTTGTTACCATCGGATAAAATATTTGATCAATCATATTTTCTTCTATACCTGGGCCATTGTCTTTAATTTGTACTTTAAGTACTAACCGAAAAATTTCATGCCCTACAATATACTGCCTCTTGGTTCGTGTTCGAATCGTTATCGTCCCTTGATCCTCTACTGCCAATCGCGCGTTCTGCATGATGTTTAGAGTTGCCTGAATCAACCGGTCTTGATCCCCTTCAATATCCGGTATGCTGGGGTCATAGTCTTTTTCGAGTTGTAACGTAGCAGGTGCATCCACCATAATAAGTTGCGACACATGCTCTATAATTCGATGAATATTGACTGGCTTTTTTTTGAGTAATTTATTCGGCCCTAACATTTCGTCCACTAATTTGTGCAAACGATCTGCTTCATCAATAATCACTTGGGTATACTCTTTGAGATCCTCACTCGGTAATTCTTTCTCTAGCAATTGCGCCGCGCCGCGCAAGCCACCAAGCGGGTTTTTCACCTCATGTGCTAAACCCTTTACTAATTCTTTGAGTGCATTTTGTTGCACCGACCGATTTTCATCGCGCGCTATTTTTAGAAACTTATCAACCTGTCTTAACTCTATCAGCATTTGCGGCTGAGAATCGTGAATACTCAATGCAGAGAACGTACAGTCGATTTTCATATGGTAGGCATAATTCGCAAGCACTATGTCTATCTCACGCTTAGTAAAAGAGTTCTCCTCTTGCAGCGCTCTTTCCGTTGCTGAGATGAATTCACTGCTACTTATAAATAGATTATGTAGCGTTGAACCTTCAATTTGTTTGGCACTAACACCTAATAAGGTCTGAGCTGACGGGTTCAAAAATTGAACAACCAACTTATGATCAACAATCATGACCGCTGTATCCAAAGTATCAATAACTGTTTGAAAAAATTCTTTAGTGACCACAACAAACCTCGGCTCGGATTATTAAGCTGAGCAATAAGCTATCCACTTATGCTACGGAATACCGATTAGCAATTAACTCTATAAAAAACAGCATGATAAAATATGAGAAACGGATAAAAACCGTAAAAATTTGTCAAAAAAAACGCACTACTATAGTGCGCCATTCTTATTCAAGCGTAAAGATAAAATTTAAGTTAGAAGTTTTTTGAAGAATGTTTGAAGTGAAAAATCAGCTTAGGCAATGCCTTAATTATATTCCCTGAACTCGAATCGACTATTCGAGCTATGATTGAATGCGTTCCACGATGAACATCCGATATATGAAAAGTGGTTTGCTTCCAGTTCATCGATAATATTTCATCATCAAGTTGGATTTGGATAACATGGCTTTTTTTCAATTCAGGTGAAATAAATAATGCTATCTTTAGTATGCCTTCGTTATTTCTAATCACCTGGTTTTCGACCGGAAAAATTATTCGAAATTGTTCGTAGCTATTTTTAGCCTCATTCACTTTAGGAAATAAGCTTGGGGTAGGAGTAAGCTCACTTTCCGGAATTGCCTCCATAGAATTAGGACTTGGGATAATAATTTCAACACCGCTACTCGATTGGTCGGAAAAAACGGGATTTCCATTTGCATCTAAACCTTGATAGACAGCGGCATTCGTCGCTGAAAATGCAGTAAAAAAAAACGCCCCAAGATAGGGGCGTTTTAATAAAGCGAAAGAAATCAACTTGGCCATAATCAAACGAACATCTTTTTAATTATTCTAGCCATATGAAACCTTTATAACTTAAACACTGTAATACATATCAAACTCTACGGGATGAGTAGACATGCGTAAACGTGTTACTTCTTCCATTTTTAGTGCAATATAGCCATCAATAACGTCATTGGTAAAGACACCACCTTTAGTTAAAAATTCACGATCCTTATCTAAAGCTTCTAATGCTTGATCGAACGAACTACAAACCGTTGGTATTTTAGCTTCTTCTTCCGGTGGTAAGTCATAGAGATCTTTATCCATGGCTTCACCTGGATGAATTTTGTTTTGGATACCATCAATACCCGCCATTAACATTGCGGAGAAAGCAAGATAAGGATTAGCCGTAGGATCACCAAAACGTAACTCAATACGCCGTCCTTTAGGACTATGTACATAAGGAATACGAATCGATGCAGAACGGTTACGTGCTGAATAAGCTAACATTACCGGCGCTTCAAATCCTGGCACTAAGCGTTTATAGCTATTAGTTGATGCATTAGCAAATGCATTTATTGCACGCGCATGTTTAATAATTCCACCGATGTAAAACAACGCTTCATCAGACAATCCACCGTAACCATCACCGGCAAATATATTATTACCATTTTTGAAAATAGATTGATGCACATGCATGCCACTACCATTATCACCGACCAGTGGTTTAGGCATAAAGGTTGCTGTTTTTCCATACGCATGGGCAACATTGTGAACACAGTATTTTAATTTTTGTGTTTCGTCGGCTTTGTTCACAAGCGTATTAAATTTAACCCCTATTTCACATTGGCCTGCGGTGGCGACTTCATGATGATGTACTTCTACTTCAAGACCCATTTCTTCCATAGTGCCGGACATTGCACAGCGAAGGTCATAAAGAGAGTCAACCGGCGGTACTGGAAAATAACCACCTTTGACACTCGGACGATGACCCATATTACCGTCTTCATATACTTTTTCGCTTGACCATTCGGCTTCTTCAGAATCTACTTTGTAAAAAGACCCCGCCATAGTTGCGCCCCAACGAACATCATCGAAGACAAAAAATTCTGGCTCTGGGCCAAAATAAGCCGCGTCACCAACACCCGAAGACTTCAAATAGGCTTCTGCACGTTTTGCAAGTGAACGAGGATCACGCTCGTAGCCTTGCATAGTATCTGGCTCAATAATGTCACACGTGATTATTAACGTGGCATCTTCAGAAAAAGGATCCATCACTGCAGTTCCTTGATCTGGCATTAAAATCATGTCTGATTCGTTAATTCCTTTCCATCCAGCGATTGAGGAACCATCAAACATTTGACCCTCTTTAAGGCTGTCCTCATTAACACATTTTGCAGGAACAGTGACATGTTGCTCCTTTCCACTTGTATCGGTAAAACGAAAATCTACGAATTTCACATCATTCTCTTTTATGATGTCTGTTACTTTTGAAGACATACCACTCCTCCAATTAGAAAGTGTTTTAGTTAGTTTAGGTTTATCACTTAAATCATATGCGATAGAAAAATAATGAAGAACTACGATTAGGGCACATAATATGCCATGAAAATAATGCCATAATTAACAGATATTTATAATCATCGCGCACATTAAGTTTGGAAAACAAGCAAGACCAAAGCACCGTCATAGCGCGTTCATTTCGGCGGTCGCACCATCAAAGTGCTATTCGTATTGAACGGAAATTTCTGCTATATCGGGATCGCGCTCAGCAAGCCGTGAAAACTCCAAAGTTATCCGCTTACCCTCTTGGGTTGACCCTATCAGCTCCAATGGCAATGTTAATTCAACAAATATCTGCCCATTAAGGTAGTGCAAGGTTACGCGTCTTATTTTTTTATGCAATGGTTTGTCACCCCAAAGCGTTTCGAGACGCTTTAATAATTCATCCCTGAGTGGCAACTCATTGCACGGAGCCGCTTTTTCATCGTCTTCTGCATCGATATGGACAGTAACATCTGTCACTTCATCAATTTCAGTCAATAAAGTCGCTTGCACAACTTCACTAATACGATGACCTTCGGAAACACTTAACTTAGGTTCATCCAACAATATGTGTACATCAACGAATGCTTGCCCGCCATGACTGCGCGATCTCAATGCATGAACCGCTTTCACCCCATGAATAGCAACGATGTGTTTTTTTATGTGCTCGCTCTTTTCCGCATCCAGCGCTTTATCCATCAATTCCTGCAATGAAACCCAGGAGATATCCCATCCAACCTTGGCGATCATTAAACTCACGCCTATAGCCGCTACGGCATCTAACAGCGGCATTCCAGCCATTGTTCCGGCTATGCCAACACTCGCGATAATGGATGAAATAGCGTCGGTGCGATGATGCCACGCATTCGCTTTCAGCATGTTTGAATTTATTCTGTTGGCTACAACGATGGTGTATTGAAACAATCCCTCATTTGCAAAAATTGAAAATAAAGCGGCAAATAGGGCAATACCTGTCGGCTGCAACAGTTCGTCAGGGTGTAATATTCGATCAACCGCATCGGTCAAAATGCCAAATGCCACCACCACTAATAGGACACCTAATGCCACCGAGACAACTGTTTCAATGCGTCCATGACCGTAGGGATGTTCTTCGTCCGCTTCTTTAGTGCTTTGCTTCGCAGCAAATAAAACGACAAAATCACTGAATAAATCAGCCAGAGAATGTATCCCATCGGCAATCAAAGCCTGTGATTGTCCAATGAATCCCAATACAATTTTTACCAGGGATAACACACTGTTTACCAGGATCGAAACAAAGCTAACTTTACGAATTTCTATATAGCGTGCTGGATTGTCTTCTTCGCTATTAGAAGAAGAATGCGGATGACCCGAATGCTTAATCACGGCTTCTGATCTCGATCCGTATAACGATTTCATCCGCATCAGATTTGACGTCAATGAAACGATGCCCCGTTATTCGACACCATGCCGGTATATCACTCGTCACGCCCGGATCAGTGCAAATAACATCAAGGATATCGCCGGGCGATAATTGTTTTACTTTATTTTGTGTACGAATGACAGGCATTGGACAAAGTAGACGCTTTGCATCAAGAATATGATGGCTCATATATACCAATCCCTGAGTTTTTCTTCGTTAGAAAATGGTTTTACATTAAGCAGTTTGCTCACACCATTTTGATCTTTTACTGCAACCGTAACCGTTTTTTCTTGCCTGCCCTGGCTATAGCGAGCGGTAATTTCAGCAGCAAGCTGAAGATCTTTTTCATCTGTATTACCTTCTATTAATACTAAAGGGCCCTTTGCGCTGATGGTATATAAGTGTATAAACTGTTTACGATAACCCTCCATAAATTTATTTTCGCCTTCTTCACGGCCAATAATAAGTTTAAAATTCGGTTTGGGTCTGATATGTCTACCCACTTTCAGCAACATAACATCATCTAGTTCATATGCTTTAGTATCTCTTGCTTGCCATAAGTCAACGAGACGATCCGAATAGTTTTTATCCGTTAGAAAACAACAGCCCCCAGCGGGTTGCGCAAAATCTTGAAAACCCAGTTTGTTTGCGAGTTCTATTTGTGGCTTTCGAGTGCGTCCATTGAAATCCAGTAGCTTTTCCCTATCCACCCAGCCTTCTTTTTCCGGCAGGGTAGGGGGTAGCAACTGCGCACATAGCGGACGTAATAATAAGTCTGAGGCACCTGATTCCGCAGCGATGACGGGCATGGTATCGCGCCGTTGTGACATCGGGCGCTGACCAATCACCTCACCTGTTATTATAAAGTCAAAATCATTTTCCTTAATCCATTCAACAGCCTGGCCAACCATAAAACTTTTACAGTCAAGGCAAGGATTCATATTTGCGCCGTAACCATGTGATGGATTAATCAAAACCTCTTTATAGGGCTCTATAACATCAACGATATGCAATTGAATACCCAATTGTTCAGCCGACCAAAGCGCATTATTCCGTTTAGGTTTTGCTTTGTCCTTTTTGCGTATCGCATGTGTATGGCCTTCAACACAAAAACCTGTATAGAAATTAATCCCTTCGACATGAATGCCTTGATCGATAATCACTTTCGCTGCTAACAGTGAATCTAATCCACCAGAAATGAGCGCTACGGCCTTTCTTTGCTTTTTTTCGGGTTTATTCACTGAATGACTCATGATCTACAAAACGCAACCTGGATAAAAATAAGGCGCGTATTCTAGCAGGAAACGGAATCGAGGTTAATGCTTGATCTGAGTAGAAAACCTAACGGGTAGGACATTGGTGTGATTCCTGAGAGAACTTAATGCACTTTTACTTCCGGTGTCTTGCCATAACTCAGTAGCCTCTAAAGGTCCTAAGACCGGTAAATCTTGTCCCATTTGTCTAACAGTCTGTAAAACATCCATCAAAGGAACAAAACCTTCGGCCAGATGTAGATACAATTGTTGAATCTTGGCCGCAGAATGGCCCGCAAGTTGATGATAGGCACTGCGTCCGATCTCCACAAAGTAACTGATTTTCACACGGCATTTGTCTGCACGTTTGGGAAAAAAACCAGAAAACAGTAAGCAGCGATCTCCCACCTCCCTAAGCTGATCTTGTTTAAGCCGCCCGGACGTTAATTGACTATTCAGATATTCTAAAGCGATTACCGACTCTGCAACTTCAGGACAGTCCTGAAAACGCATCATTAGAAACACGAGATAGCTCTCCATTTCTTCATCCAATTGAAGTTGGCAACTTTCACCTGCTTCATGAATAATTCGCTGCCATTGAGACGTGGAGGAACCCAGTACAATTGAAGTCATAAAAATCCTTTTAATGCTATATACTTAGCAGATCGGCCAAATGCCTAGAAAGCTTTATATTTAGGCCCATAAAATGCCAAGTGCTGAACGCTAATATTGACCTTCAATCTGGTTTTCCTAATAACATCCTTAAGCCCCGGATTTATATATTTATTTTTTGTTCCACGATATAATCCACAGCATCTTAATTGAGGGTATATGAATCGGCCGATTCAGCCGATTCACAACAAACAGTGGTAATTACATGCAAGCTAATGATCTTTCTACTTTTCAAGGCCTAATCTTTACGTTACAGGATTTTTGGGCGCAACAAGGCTGTGTCATTACTCAAGCTTTTGATATGGAAATAGGTGCCGGTACATTTCATCCCTCTACCTTTTTACGTTCTATCGGGCCAGAACCTTGGAGAACGGCATATGTTCAGCCTTGCAGAAGGCCAACCGACGGACGATATGGTGAAAACCCAAACAGGTTACAACACTATTATCAGTTTCAAGTCATGCTCAAGCCCTCGCCTGACAATATTCAAGTGTTATATCTTGAGTCTCTTAAGTCTCTAGGATTCGACCTTCTCGAGCATGATGTTCGATTTGTAGAGGACGATTGGGAATCTCCGACTTTGGGAGCCTGGGGCTTGGGCTGGGAGGTCTGGTTAAATGGCATGGAAGTCACTCAGTTTACTTATTTTCAACAAGTCGGCAGTCTTGATTGTAAACCGGTTACCGGCGAAATCACGTATGGCTTAGAACGACTGGCAATGTACTTACAAGGTGTTGAAAGTATCTATGATTTGGTGTGGGCAAATGGCGCCCAAGGGAAGGTTACTTACGGTGATGTTTTTCATCAAAACGAAGTTGAGATGTCTACTTATAATTTTGAACAAGCAGATACTAAAATTCTCTTTGATTGGTTTGAGCATTGTGAACAAGAAAGCAAAAGACTCGTTGAATGTGGGCTAGCACTGCCAGCGTATGAGTTTATTTTAAAGGCTTCTCATACATTTAATCTTTTAGATGCTCGGCAAGTTATTTCAGTGACCGAAAGAGCTCGCTATATTGGGCGGATTAGAAGCTTATCGCGTGCCGTCGCACAAACCTATTATGATAACCGTGAAAAACTCGGCTTTCCCGTGTTAAAGGAGAGTATACGATGAGCTTAACAAAAGATTTTCTACTAGAGATTGGTACTGAGGAGCTTCCTCCTAAAGCCTTAAAAAAACTCATCACTGCCTTAGATAGCGGTATCACTCAAGGCTTGGATAATGCGGAACTGAGCTATACCAGTACCCAGCAGTTTGCCACTCCCAGAAGGTTGGCCGTTATCATTCAAAACTTACAAACAAAGCAAGAAGATAAAAATGCAATGCGTAAGGGGCCTTCACTTAAAGCCGCATTCGATGAAGATGGCTGCCCAACACCCGCTGCTGAAGGTTTTGCACGCTCGTGTGGTATTGCGGTCAATGATCTTGCAACCGAGGACAATAAAAAAGGTGGATCACTAGTATTCCATCACCAGATACCAGGGAAAGCCGCTGAAAAACTTTTACCCGATATTATTGAGCACTCATTAAATAAACTCCCCATTCCCAAAAGAATGAGATGGGGCGACAAAGCAACCCGTTTTGTACGCCCAGTGCATTGGGTTCTCATGTTACTCGGTGATAATGTGATTGATTGCCATATTCTTGATCTAAAAACGGGGCGCTCCAGCTTAGGTCATCGCTTCCATCATCCTGACCCGATTAATATTTCGCAGCCAATAGATTATGCGCCACTTCTACTATCAAAGGCTAAAGTGCTTGCAGATTATGAAGTGCGGAAAAAAACGGTCAAAGCCCAAATTGAAGAGGCGGCTGCGAGCCTTAACGGTATAGCGCAGATTGACGAAGACTTGCTAGATGAAGTGACCTCGTTGGTAGAATGGCCCACTGCGATTGTCGGAAGTTTTGATAAAAATTTCTTGGATGTGCCTGCCGAGGCAATCATTTCAGCAATGAAAGGGCACCAAAAGTATTTTCATATACTCGATAAAAAAGGAAATCTGCTGCCGCATTTTATTACCATTTCTAACCTTGAAAGCAGCAATCAAAAAACCGTTCGACAAGGCAACGAACGCGTTATTCGGCCTCGCCTTGCGGACTCAGAATTTTTCTGGAAGCAAGACAAAAAAACATCTTTAGCAGAAAAAAATACACGACTCAAGAACATCGTTTTTCAAAAAAAATTAGGCACTGTGTATGAAAAAGTTAAACGAAATGAACAGATCGCAATATGGCTTTCACCATTTCTTCACGTCAATTCAAACATGGCTAAACGCGCCGCTTATCTCAGTAAGAGTGACTTAATCACCGCAATGGTCGGTGAGTTTCCTGAGTTACAAGGAATCATGGGGGAATATTATGCGCGCCATGATGGCGAAGAATCTGAAGTTTCGATCGCTCTCAGAGAGCAATATCTGCCGCGTTTTTCAGGTGATCTATTGCCAACTACCACTAGTGGGCAAATTTTATCTATCGCCGATAAAATGGATACATTAGTCGGTATTTTTGGAATTCAACAATTACCCACCGGTGACAAAGACCCCTTTGGTCTCAGGCGAGCTGCATTAAGTATTCTCAGGATCATTATTGAAAATCGAATCGACTTAAACCTGGATGAACTAATCAAATATTCCATTTCAACTTACCAAGGAAAATTTTCAGTTACAGATCACTTAGCTACTCAATTACTGGATTTTATTTTCGATCGACTCAAGGCCTATTATTCCGAGCAAGATATTAGTTTGGATTCCTTTCACGCGGTAAGAGAGACCGGATCATTCGAACCCTATGATTTTCATCTTCGGATTCTCGCGGTAGAATCGTTCAAGACACAAGCGGAAGCGACTAATTTAGCTGCCGCCAATAAAAGAATTAGCAATATACTAAAAAAGACAGGCGAAGATATTCCTCTAAAGATCAAACCTTCACTGTTAGTTGAACCGCAAGAAATTACTCTTTTTGAAAAACTGGGAGAAATTCAATCTTCTACAATAAAACTGATCAATGAAAAACAATATACTGAAGTTCTACGTTTGCTTTCTACACTGGAGCAACATATTAATCAATTTTTCGAGCACGTTATGGTTATGTCCGAGCAAATCGAAACCCGAAAAAATCGCTTAGCCTTGCTGAAAACAGTCAGCGATCAATTTTTGATGATTGCGGATATTTCCTTGCTGCAGACCTAAAATATACTGATGAAATTAATCATCTTAGACAGAGACGGCGTCATAAATGAGGACTCGGATCAATACATTAAATCGGTAGATGAATGGATACCGATACCTGGAAGCATCGAGGCTATCTCTAAACTTTCCAAAAACAATTATAAAGTCATCATCATTACTAATCAGTCGGGTATAAGTCGCGGTTTTTACGAGCACAAAACCTTGGCAGCTATGCATAATAAAATGTGCAAACTCGTCACTCAATTCAACGGTGTAATAAATGCTATATTTTACTGCCCTCACGGACCTGCAGATAATTGCAACTGCCGAAAACCCAAAGCGGGTTTATTTAAAAGGGTCGAGCAAGTTTTCAATGTTAGCTTGGAAAACGTCTACTGTATTGGCGATTCCTACCGCGATATCCTTGCGGCTAAACAATGCAAGGGAAAACCTATCCTGGTCAAAACCGGGAAAGGAGAACTCACTTTAAAAGAGCAGAAAAAAAATATTAACTTCCCCGTATACAAAAATTTAGCTCAAGCGGTAGATGCTATTCTAAGCAATCACGTGTAAAATTTGGCCCTCTGAAAAAAAGAGAAGAAGGCTTTATGTTAGTATTACGTTCTACCTTATTTAATTCATTCATGGCTATAACGGCCATAATCATCGCCATTCCCGCGCTTTTTTTATTCCCCTTTTCATTTCGAGTCCGTTATGCGTTTATCAGCCAATGGGCCAAAATGAATATTTGGGCACTGGGTATTATTTGCGGACTTCACTATAAAATTGAAGGTTCGGAGAATATTCCTGATTCTGCAGTCATTGTCCTCAGTAAACATCAATCTACCTGGGAAACACTGGCCTTACAGAAAATTTTTCGCGAGCAAGCTTGGTTATTAAAAAAGGAACTATTACGCATACCTTTTTTTGGTTGGGGTTTAGCATTAACCGAACCTATTGCCATTAACCGGGATTCGCGCAAAGAAGCCATGCAACAACTTATAAAACAAGGTCAAGAAAGATTAGATGATAATCGCTGTGTTGTTTTGTTTCCTGAAGGAACCCGTATACGTGCTGGAAAACGCGGAAAGTATCGCCAAGGCGGTGCTCGACTGGCGATTAGTACGGGCTACCCTATAATCCCTATGGCTCATAATGCTGGCGAGTTTTGGGCTAAGGGCTCATTTATAATAAATCCTGGAGTTATCAGGGTAAAACTAGGAACTCCGATCCAACCTAACGGAAAAAACTCATCCGAATTGACCACCGAAGTCGAAAAATGGATTGAGGAGCAAATGCAAGAAATAACTAATGATAAGCTTAAACCGATTACCGCTATCTAATAGTTATTTTGCGCACCCGATTTTGATACAATCCGCCACAATATTAGACTTGAAAACAAATCAAGCACGGATCTCTCGGACAAGCTCTCAAGAGTAACCGGCTGATATTTTGAGGTAAAAGATTAAACCTAACTTAAGGAAATACGATGGAAAACACTGTCAACATTAAAGACTATCTGCTAAAAGAGCAGCAAGCGGGACAAGATATCGATGCAAACTTAATAAGCTTAATTGAAGATGTCTCTGCTGCGTGTAAGGAGATTCATACCGCGATAAATCATGGTGCTCTTTATGGCGTTTTGGGTTCCGCTGAATCTGAAAATATTCAGGGTGAAACGCAGAAGAAACTTGACGTTATGTCCAATGAAATGTTTATTCGACATACCGAAAAATCGGGAACATTGGCCGGAATGGCTTCAGAAGAAGAAGAAGATGTTTATAGTATCCCACCACAGTATAAAAAAGGCCCTTACTTAATGTATTTTGATCCGCTTGACGGGTCATCAAATATCGATGTGAACATAACAGTAGGATCGATATTTTCTATTGTAAGATGTCCTGAAGGCGTAACTGATCCAAAATTAGCCGATTATCTTATACCCGGAACCGAGCAAATCTGTGCGGGGTTTTGCTTATATGGGCCTTCTACATTAATGATTATTACTACGGGTAACGGTGTTCAAGGTTTTACATTAGATCCAGGATCCAATGAATTTAAGTTAACTCATAAAAACATGATGATTCCTGAAGACACCGCTGAGTTTGCAGTTAATATGTCTAATCAACGCTTTTGGGAAAAACCCGTACAACGTTATGTTCAAGAATGCATTGACGGTGTTACTGGCGCAAGAGACAAAAATTTCAACATGCGTTGGGTCGCATCAATGGTGGGAGAAGTTTATCGAATACTCACTCGCGGCGGTATTTTCATGTATCCGTTTGATACAAAAGACCCTGCTAAAGCGGGAAAACTGCGCTTAATGTATGAAGCAAATCCAATGTCTTTCATCGTTGAACAGGCTGGAGGTTTAAGCTCAACGGGTCGTGAAAGAATAATGGAATTGAAACCTAAAGAAATACATCAACGAGTCCCGGTCATCCTTGGATCGACTAATGAAGTTAAACGCGTTGACTCATATCACCAATAGTTTTTATTATTTATAAATCCAAAAACCCGGTATATTAACCGGGTTTTTTATCCTACGTATCGATGTTATTGACGGATAAGGCATGTTTCTCGATAAAATTGCGCCGAGGCTCTACTTGATCACCCATTAACGTGGTAAAAATTTCATCCGCTATAATCGCATCTTCTATTTTCACTTGTAATAAACTTCTGGATTCCGAATCTAAGGTTGTTTCCCATAGCTGTTCGGGGTTCATTTCACCCAATCCTTTATAACGCTGTACGTGTTGCCCACGCTTAGCTTCGTCTAATAACCAGTTAATGGCTTGTTTGAAAGATGAAACAGTTAATGATTTCTCACCTCTACTAATGGTTGCTCCGACACCAATTAAGTCTTTTAAGCTATTATTTAGCTCGGATATTCGTTTATATTCCACACTATTAAAGAAAGTTTTACTGAAAGTATAATCCGTTTTCACACTATGTTTGGTGCAGCTAATAACAATCTCAAGGGCTGTGGATTCTTCTATGATTCTAACGGAACCTTCAAAAATAGTTTTATTGGCGTCTTCTGAAAGCCGTGCGACAATCTCTTTTACCCAATCTAAAGCCTTCTCTTTATTTTCTAATATTGCAGAATTTACAAGGCCTACATAAATTAATTTTTCTAATATTTCAATAGCATAGCGAGATGACATACGTTCGATGGCAGCGATAACATATTGATAACTTAACGCCAAGCTTTCCAGAGCTTGGCCTGACACAGGGGGAGAAACTTCATTAAGTTTCAACGAAGCTCCTTGTAAAGCAGTTTGTAATAAGTGCGCGGTTAATGCGTTATCATCCTTTACGTAGGTTTCCTGCTTTCCTTTTTTAATTTTGTATAGCGGTGGTTGCGCAATATAAATATGGCCACGTTCTAAAAGCTCGGGCATTTGGCGATAAAAAAAGGTTAAAAGCAAAGTTCGAATATGAGACCCATCCACATCCGCATCAGTCATCAAAATAATTCGATGGTAACGCAGTTTGTCCGGATTATATTCATCCCTGCCTATTCCACAACCTAAAGCGGTAATTAAGGTACCTACTTCAACTGAAGACAGCATTTTATCAAATCTTGCCTTCTCAACATTTAATATTTTTCCTTTTAGTGGCAGAATGGCTTGGAACTTTCTATCGCGCCCTTGTTTTGCAGATCCTCCTGCTGAATCTCCTTCCACAATAAACAATTCGGAAAGCGATGGATCTTTTTCCTGGCAGTCTGCAAGCTTCCCTGGCAGACCTGCAATATCCAAAGCACCTTTTCTACGCGTCATTTCTCTCGCTTTACGTGCAGCTTCACGTGCTCTTGCCGCATCTACGATTTTTAATATCACGGCTTTAGCATCTTGCGGATTTTCCGCTAAGAATGTCTGCAGGTATTCTGACATTGATGACTCCACGAAGCCCTTAACTTCGGACGACACTAATTTATCTTTGGTCTGCGATGAAAATTTTGGATCTGGTATTTTAACGGAAAGAATCGCGGTTAAGCCTTCTCTTGAATCATCACCGGTCATAGAAGTTTTTAATTTCTTAAATGTATCGTTTTTTTCAATAAACGAATTCAGGGTTCGAGTTAAGGCACCTCGAAAACCCGCGAGATGTGATCCTCCATCTTTTTGAGGAATATTATTGGTAAAACAGAAAATATTTTCTTGGTAAGAATCATTCCACTGCATGGCTACTTCTATGCCCATACCATCTTTTTCACTGGAAAAGTAGAAGGTATTTTTATGAATGGGCGTTTTCATTTGGTTCAAGTGCTCTACAAACGATTGAATCCCTCCTTTATATTCGAAAACATCTGATCGGTCAGTTCGCCTATCAACTAAGGTTATACGTACACCGGAATTGAGAAATGAAAGTTCTCTTAGACGTTTAGATAAAATATCATAATGAAACTCAACATCTGAAAATATGGTTTTACTGGGCAAAAAATTAAGTATTGTACCCGATTCTTGAGTCGTGCCTATAATTTTCAACGGCTCTTTCGGTTCTCCCAGCAGATATTCTTGCTGGTGAATATTTCCTTCCCGTTGAATGGTAATGGTTAACATATCCGAAAGTGCGTTAACTACTGAAACACCAACTCCGTGTAAACCACCTGAAACCTTATAAGAGTTATCATCAAATTTACCCCCGGCATGGAGCACCGTCATAATAACTTCCGCAGCTGATCGTCCTTCCTCAGGATGAATATCTACAGGAATACCCCTACCGTTATCAGAAACGGAAACTGAACCATCTAATTCTATGCATACATTAATTACATCGCAATGACCGGCTAACGCTTCATCAATTGAGTTATCTACTACTTCAAATACCATGTGGTGTAAACCTGATCCATCATCAGTGTCCCCTATGTACATACCCGGTCTTTTCCTGACGGCGTCTAAACCTTTTAGTACTTTTATATTGGAAGAATCATACGATACTGAGGGGTCACTCATAAGATGTCACCTAAAATAGTTAATTATGCTGCGTTAATCATTCCTTGTTCCACGTGGAACATTTTGCATTGAGTTAATACATGCATAGGAATTAATTTGGCATTAGCGGTTGTAATAAACGTTTGTGAAAGATATTTTTCTAAAATAACTAATAATTGTTTTAAATTGGACTCATCTAACTCCGCTCCAAGTTCATCAATCAACAGGATAACATCTTTATCAATTTTTTGTTTTAAATGACAAACTTGAGCTAGAATGAGAACATATATAATTAATTTTTGTTGTCCTCTAGAAACATATCCATTTGCTTTCCGCGACTGAAACTTACAAATGAAATCTGCGCGCTGTGGGCCGACATGGGTTGTCTTAGCTAATAAATCCTTTGAGTAGCTTTCAATAAGCGCTGTTTTTAAGTCAGAATCTTTTTTCCAACCTTTTTTGAAAATAATTTCTATTTTTACATTATCTAGTAATTCTGCGGATATATGCTGAATAAACTCAGCTAACTCGATAAGATAATGCTGACGAAATTTGGTTAACTGATTACCCAGGTTTGCAACATTTTCAGTCCAAAGTATAAAATGCTTATCTTCTTTGGATATGCCATTTTGCAATAATCGATTTCGGTGTTTCAGTGCTTTATTAAAGTCTAACCAGGTATTTGAGAATTGTTGTTCCACGTGGAACAATCCCCAGTCGATGAAACGTCTTCTCCATTGAGGCCCATCCTGCAAGAGTTTTTGAGTTTCTTGGGTAATAACAAGCATCGGTGCAATTCGCGCTAAGGTACTTAATTTTGTTTCTTTTTTCTGATTTATTTTTAACTGGTTAGTTTTCCGACCTTTTATAATTGCCAACGAAGTATGGCTATCTTGATCTCTATCAATTAATAAGCCGTTTATGCACAACTCATCTGCATCATGAGTCACAATTTGTGACGTAAGATGATTTCTAAATGATTTTCCGGTAGTGAGTAAATGTATACCTTCCAGAAAGCTGGTTTTGCCACTGCCATTGACACCATGAAAAACATTCATTCCAGCGTTTAAAACGACTTTTTGTTCAACTAGATTTCTTAGGTTTTTACAGAATATCTCCTGCAACTGCATGAATTAACTTAAAGCCTCATTGGCATAACGACATAAAGGATATATTGATCACCGTCCGCAGGTGCAATAACCGCACTGCCGTTTGCATCCGAAAACTTAATAAGAACTTCATTGGAATCAACCGCTGTAATAGCATCAATAAGGTAATTTACATTAAATCCGATACGTAGGTTTTCGCCGGTATAAGATACTTCAATTTCGTCCTCAGCTTCTTCTTGATCTGGATTATTTGCTTGCGCTTTCAATTTATTATTTTCAATTTCTACGCGGATTCCACGGTATTTTTCGTTAGATAATATTGAGGTTCTAAGCAAGCATTGCTTAATCGCCTCCTTATTTGCAATAAGCTGATTTTCTCCCGTTTGCGGAATTACATTATTATAATTTGGGTACTGTGCATCAATAAGTTTAGTAGTAAATACAATTTGGTTAAATTCTAAACGGAAAAAATTTTCACCAACGGTCACAGAAACCTGGCTCTCATCTTCTAGCAATAAACGGGCTATTTCAATCACTGCTTTTCGAGGAATAATCGTATGCAAGGTTTCTGGAGCTTTGGTTTCTGCATTTAAACGGCTTAACGCAAGTCGGTGTCCATCCGTAGCAACTGCCGTAACACTATCTTCTTTGATTTCCAGTAATAAGCCATTTAGGTAAAACCTTACATCTTGCAAAGCCATGGAAAAACTTGTTTTATCGAGTAAGTTTTTAAATTCATTTTGCGCCATATCAAAAGAATATAAGGATTTCAGTGTTTCAATAACCGGAAAATTTTCAGCAGATATAGTGGTTAAACGAAAACGGGTTCGCCCACTTTTGATAACTGCTTTATCATTTTCAACTATAAAGCTTATATGAGCCTCATCAGGCAAAGCTTTACAAGTATCTAACAATTTTCTAACAGGTATCGTGATTTCTCCATCAGTTCCATTTTCGACTTGAAGTTTCGCTATTATTTCCATTTCCAAATCGGTTGCGGTCACGGAAATCTCATTATCCTTAAGTTTTATTAGCACATTCGAAAGGATAGGTAAGGTTTGTTTTCTTTCAACTACACTACTTGCGAATTGGATCGGTCTTAATAAGTTTTCCCTAGTTGTTTCGAACCTCATATTATAATTACCCTATATTTTTTAAAAAACTTATTGCTATTAAATACCCAGCTTAATTTTGTTATTAACTTTTATTTATTTTTGTATTTCAATAAGTTAATAACTATTTAATTGAATATGAAACCCTGGTTTAGCTGTATGTGGTCTGTGGATAACTTGTGCATGATATTGGCTTATTTATGCCGACTCATCTTATTCACAGGTTTTACCACTATGTTGTCAGTCTTCTCAACAGGTTGCTGTAATCTTCCTCAACTTTTAGGTCAGATTTTTTTAATTCATTCACTTTTTTACATGCATGTAAGACGGTTGTATGATCTCTACCACCGAATGCATTCCCAATTTCAGGTAAACTATGGTTTGTTAATTCTTTAGCCAATGTCATTGCTATTTGCCTTGGTCTGGCAATTGAGCGTGTTCTCTTTTTCGACAATAACTCTGAAAATCGTATTTTATAATATTCAGTTACTGTTTTTTGAATATTCTCAAGAGTGACAAGTTTTTGTTGTACAGCGAGTAAGTCACGTAATGCCTCACGGGTAAAATCCAAGGTTATCGCGTTTCCGGTAAATTTAGAATTTGCACTGACACGTCGTAATGCGCCTTCTAAATCACGAATATTTGAGCGAATGTTTTTCGCGAGAAAAAAAGCCACATCATCGCTTAAATCAACATCCATTTGCTTTGCTTTGCTCATTAATATTGCAATTCGAGTTTCTAAGTCAGGCGGTTCTACAGAAACAGTGAGCCCCCAACCAAATCTTGATTTAAGTCTCTCTTCTAAACCATCGACTTCTTTTGGATAGCGATCACACGTAAGCACAACTTGGTTTTGACCTTCAAGTAATTGATTAAATGTATGAAAAAATTCCTCTTGAGAACGCTCTTTCCCTGCAAAAAACTGAATATCATCAATAAGCAACACGTTAAGAGATCGATAATAGTTTTTAAAACGACTTATCGAATTGTGTTGTAATGCTTTAACCATGTCTTGAACAAATTTTTCGGAATGCAAATAGGCGACTTTTGCTTTGGGATTAGTATTAATAAAATAATTACCGATTGCATGCATTAAGTGTGTTTTACCAAGACCTACTCCACCGTATAAAAACAATGGATTATAACCACCTCCGGGGTTTTCAGCGACTAAAAATGAAGCGGCGCGTGCGAGCTGATTTGATTTTCCTTCGACATAATTCTCAAAATTGTATAAAGGATTTAATGAGCTTTGACGGATAACATTAGGAGTTAATTCGGTACGTTGCGTTTTTGGCCGAATTAGTTTTGCAGGTATTGAAGGCTGCTGTGCCTGAACATCGACTTGAATTTTAGGTTTTAATTTGGGTTCAATGCCTAAAGGCGGCGTTTTTTTGATTTTTAAGGTGATTGAAGAATTGTTACCATGAACGGTTGAGCTAATCTCCTTTATTCTAAGAAGAAACTTTCTATTAACCCAGTCAAGCACGAAGCGATTAGGGGCAATGATGATCAACCCATTTTCTGTGACTTCTGCATTTAGGGGTTTAATCCATGTATTATATTGCTGTGCACTTAGCTCATGTTCTAGCTGAGTTAAACACTTGCTCCAGAGAGTTTGCGACAATGTTTTTTACCACGTTGAAAGGCATTAAAGTTAGAGGACTCGTCAGTCTAACTATCTCTGATAACTCCTTCCAGAGTTTTTATCGAGTTTTAAAGATTTATTTCTATTGACAAGTGTTAACGTGATGCGTATCTTGACCGCCTTTTATCCGGGGCTTCGAGCCTTTATAGGTATGGAATTATGAAAAGAACTTTTCAACCAAGTAGTATAAAAAGAGCTCGCACACATGGTTTTCGCGCACGTATGGCTACTAAAGCAGGTCGCCAAATCGTGAATGCGCGTCGTCGTAAAGGACGAGTTCGTTTAACCGCCTAAATTTATTAGGTTAAATAGTTTTAGATTAATCATGGACTGGTTTAACCTGCGCGTAATGCATAAGTTGCTTGTTAGTTGATGTGTCAGTGTCGTCAACATTTTCCTCGAAGATATCGTCTTTTGACACCGGCAGATTTTAAGTGGGTGTTTGCTAAGCCACGTAAAAATAATAAAAAAGTACTTGTAGCATATTCTAGAGTTAATGAAAAAAATAACCCTAGACTAGGGATGGCCTTCTCTAAAAAAGCAGTTCGAAAATCTGTAGAACGTAGCCGTTTAAAGCGTATTTGTAGAGAAAGTTTTCGCTTACATTGCTTTGGCGATAAGGGAGTCGATATTATCCTTCTCGCTCGTCCTGGTCTAGAGCTTACATCTAATCAGCAGTTAAAGCTGATTCTAAACAGTATTTGGCGTAGTTTATCGGTCAATGAGAAAGATTCTAACTAGTTTTATTAAGATATATAGGTACTTTATCAGCCCTTTTTTGGGTTCAAATTGCCGTTATTACCCTAGTTGTTCTTCTTATGCCGAAGAGTCTATATCACGCTTCGGTGCTATCCACGGTGGCTGGTTAGCTTTTAAACGAATTACTCGTTGTCATCCTTGGCATGAAGGGGGAATAGACCCCGTGCCAGAAGAACTAAATAAGAAATAAAATGGATAATCAAAGACTGCTTCTGTTTATCGCACTGAGTTTTGTTGTATTGCTTATGTGGGATGCCTGGAACGCAAAAAACCAACCCGTTATTATCACTGCTAACAATCCTGTTTCTGATGTTGCTATTACACCAGAATCATCTTCTGTGGCTATTACACCCACTGAAAATACCGCTGAAAGTATACCAAGTGATACACCTGATACACCAACAGCTGTTGCGGAAAGCGTGGCTGATAAACCTGCTGCAAATGTGCAATCTGCGCTTACCTCAAATAAACGGATTCATGTTGAAACTGATGTTTTTGATATAGATATTGATGTCGTGGGTGGTGATTTGCGACGAGCTTTCTTAAAAAATTATCCAATTGATGTACACGAGCCTGAGAACCCTTATCCCCTTATGGACGATGCCTTGCCGCAGTTATTTATTGCGCAAACAGGTTTATTATCAAAAACGCCATCACCAGATCATCATGCTATTTTTTCATCTGAGCAAACCGAGGTTATTCTAAAAGAAGGCCAAGCTGAGTCGAAAGTTTTTTTAAACTGGGTCGGTGAAGACGGACTGAAAGTAACAAAAATTTATACCTTTAAACGGGATAGTTATCTCATTCACATTGATCACGTTATTGAAAATAATACGGCCAATGATTGGGATGGGCGTCTTTATCGCCAATTTCAAAGAAATGAATATGATGAGCCTGGCAAATCGAGACTACTTTATACGTTTACAGGTGGCGCGGTTTCTACGCCGGAAGAGCCTTACGAAAAAATAGATTTAAAGGAAATGGAAACCTGGAAGCCGACCCAAAGCTATTTTAGTGGTGGATGGGTGGCAATGCTACAGCATTATTTTGTCAGTGCTTGGGTTCCTAAACCAGGCGAAGTTAATCATTTCTACACAAGAAGTATTAATAATACGCGTTATATTCTTGGTTTAACGAGTGCTGAATTTACCGTTCCAGCGGGAAGTTCATATACGTTTTCTACGGACTTATACGTCGGACCAAAAATTCAAGATAGATTGGAAAAAATATCAGAAAATTTAAAGTTAACTGTTGATTACGGATTTTTAACCATTATTGCACAACCTCTTTTTTGGGTGCTTGAATGGTTGCATTCGAAACTCGGAAACTGGGGATTTGCAATTGTCATTCTGACACTATTAATTAAAATTGTGTTCTATAAGTTGTCCGCAGCCAGTTACCGTTCGATGGCGAATATGCGCAAGTTAGCACCAAAATTTCAAGCGATTCGTGATCGTTATGGTGAAGATCGCCAAAAAATGAGTGCGGCTACGATGGAATTGTATAAGAAGGAAAAGGTTAATCCATTATCGGGTTGTTGGCCAATGTTAGTACAAATTCCGGTATTTATTTCACTTTATTGGATGCTCCTAGAGAGTGTCGAAATTCGCCAAGCGCCATTTATTTTGTGGATTGATGATTTATCGGCAAAAGATCCATTTTATATATTGCCTCTGTTAATGGGTATATCGATGTATGTTCAGCAAAAGCTGAGTCATAATCCATCATTAGATCCAATGCATCAAAAAATCATGAATTTCATGCCGATTATCTTCACATTATTTTTTATGCTGTTTCCATCAGGTCTTGTTTTATATTGGGTTGTTAACAATTTATTGTCAATTGCTCAGCAGTGGTATATTACTAAGCAGGTGGAAAAAGCGACTAATGCAAAACCCAGTTAATTGGATACTATTGCGGCCTTAGCGACACCACCAGGAAAAGGCGGTGTTGGCATTGTTCGTATCTCTGGCCCGTTGTCTAAAAGTATTGCTGGGGAAATATTAAAAAAACCTCTAACGCCTCGTATTGCCTCTTATTTATCATTCTATGATTCTTCTTGTAATGTGCTGGATATCGGTATCGCAATATTTTTTCCGGGTCCGAATTCTTTTACCGGCGAAGATGTCTTAGAACTGCATGGCCACGGCGGTCAATTTATATTAGATTTGCTGTTGCAGCGTGTTATTGAGTTAGGCGCTAGATTGGCCAAGCCAGGTGAGTTTTCTGAGCGTGCTTTTTTAAACGATAAACTGGATTTAGTGCAAGCAGAAGCAATATCTGATCTTATTAATGCTTCATCTGCGCAAGCAGCGCGCTCTGCTATTCGTTCTTTGTCTGGAGAGTTTTCCAATACTATTACAGAATTTCTAGAAAAGCTTATTCAATTTAGAATTTATGTGGAGTCTTCGATTGATTTTTCAGAGGAAGAAATTGATTTTTTAGCAGAAGCAAAGGTTTTATCTACATTAAAGGATTTGCGTAGCGATGTGAATAATATTCTACAAGTCGCTAAGCAGGGCGTATTATTAAACGAAGGTATTAAGGTTGTCATTCTAGGACAGCCTAATGTGGGAAAGTCTACTTTGCTCAATGGCCTATCTGGGCGTGATTCTGCGATAGTGACGGCAATCGCGGGAACTACTCGCGATATTTTACGTGAAAGTATTCATATTGATGGAATACCTTTACATGTTTCCGATACGGCTGGGCTTAGAGATACCACAGGCATTGTAGAATTAGAAGGCATTCGTCGTGCTTGGAAGGAAGTTGAGGTTGCAGATCTTATTTTATTTATGATTGATGGCGGGGTAGGTCTTTCTGCAAAAGATAAGTCGTTAATCGCGCAGCTCCCAGCGGATATTCCGCAGATATTTTTGATTAATAAAATAGATTTATTAGACGCTATAGACCAGCGAAAATTAAACGATGATTTTGCCGGAATAGCGATTTCGGCAAAAACAGGTGAAGGTATCGCAGCGTTAAAACAGCTAATAAAAACAACAATAGGGTATGAGCACACAGGTCAGGGGTTATTTTTAGCACGTCGACGACATTTAGATGCTTTGCAAAGGTGTGAGCAAGCCCTAATTCAAGGGTGTGCGCATATGGAAGGGCATATTGCAGGTGAGTTGCTTGCTGAGGAATTGCGTATTGCACAACAGGCATTAAGTGAAATTACGGGAGAATTTTCAAATGAAGATTTGCTAGGCCATATTTTTTCCTCTTTTTGCATAGGTAAGTGAAAAACACAGGATTATGTTATCTCATCAAATGTATGACGTTATTGTGGTCGGAGGCGGCCATGCGGGTACCGAAGCCGCACTCGCTGCTGCGCGCTTGGGGTCAAGTACCTTATTGCTCACGCACAATATTGATACCTTGGGCCAAATGAGCTGCAATCCGGCGATTGGTGGAATAGGAAAAGGCCATTTAGTCAAAGAAATTGATGCTTTAGGCGGAGTGATGGGTCTGGCAGCAGATAAAGCAGGTATTCAATTTCGCATTCTTAATTCACGTAAAGGTCATGCAGTCAGGGCGACTCGAGCCCAGTGTGACCGTATATTATACAAACAAGCGATTCGAAATATTCTCGAAAACCAAGAGAACTTACAGTTGTTTCAACAGGCTGTAGAGGATTTGGTGATTGAAGACGGCAGAATAACAGGCGTTGTTACTCAAATGGGCCTGGTGCTTAAAGCTCGATCTGTGGTTTTGACGGTTGGCACTTTTTTAGCCGGTCAAATTCATATTGGCGAAGCAAATAGTCAAGGTGGTCGAGCAGGCGACCCTCCTGCAAATGCGCTTGCAAAGCGATTACGCGATTTACCGTTCAATATTAAACGCCTAAAAACAGGTACACCACCGCGAATCGACGGCAGATCGATTAATTTTGATGTGTTGGAGCAACAACCTGGGGATAATCCCATACCGTCATTTTCATTTCTCAGTGATGGTAATGAGCATCCACGACAGATCAATTGCTTTATAACGCATACAAATGAGCAAACGCATGATTTAATTAGAAAAGGCTTATCTCGCTCACCTATGTATTCGGGGGTAATAGAAGGGATTGGCCCGCGTTATTGTCCATCCATTGAAGATAAAGTGGTGCGTTTTGCAGATAGAAATTCTCATCAAATATTCGTAGAACCAGAAGGTTTGGACACCCATGAGGTTTATCCCAATGGAATTTCGACCAGCTTACCTTATGATGTGCAATATGATTTAGTTCGCAGTATTACAGGTTTTGAAAATGCGCATATTTTAAGACCAGGGTATGCGATTGAATATGATTTTTTTGATCCACGTGACTTATCATCTACATTGGAATCAAGGTTTATTCAGCATTTGTTTTTTGCCGGCCAAATAAATGGAACGACAGGTTATGAAGAGGCTGCTGCTCAGGGGTTAATTGCAGGGCTTAATGCTGCACGGCAGGTTCAAGGCAAGGAAACTTGGTTTCCTAGACGAGATGAAGCTTATATTGGCGTACTTATAGATGATTTGACGACATTAGGTACCTTGGAGCCTTATCGGATGTTTACTAGTCGGGCAGAGTATCGATTAATATTGCGTGAAGATAATGCAGATTTGCGACTGACAGAAACCGGATATCGTCTGGGTTTAGTCAGCGCAATTCGTTGGCAACGCTGTGCCGAAAAACGCGATGCAATTGCTCAGGAGGAGTCTCGTTTAGCACAATCCTGGGTTCGGCCAGAGAAAGTAGATGAGAATTTAGTCTTGGAAATACTGGGTAAGCCGCTTACGCGGGAAACGAATTTAATGGATTTATTAAAAAGGCCTGAAGTTAATTACCAATCCGTAACTCGGCTACTCGAAGACAAAAACAAGTTAACGAACCAGAAAGTCATTGAGCAAGTTGAAATTAAGGCGAAATATCACGGTTATATTGTTCGGCAGCAATTAGAAATAGAAAAAACGCGCAAAAATGAAAGCGTCAAAATACCTGCTAATTTTGATTTTAAAGAGATAAAGGGGCTTTCAACTGAAGTGTTACAAAAACTATTACAAGCTAAACCTGAGAGTATTGGCCAAGCTAGTCGTATTCCAGGTGTAACACCTGCTGCGATTTCATTATTACACGTTCATATGAAAAAGAAAAAATATGTTGCTTCTACCCGGTAGTATTCTTTCCCCCTGACTTATGAACGAAAAGCGGACATTAGAACAGGTTCTCAATAAACTTGATGTGGAATTTAATGAAGAAACTATTTCATTATTGCTGAACTATCAAGAACTTGTTATGAAATGGAATAAATCCTATAACTTAACTGCTACCAGAGATCCGGCTGAATTTTTTACCCGCCATTTGATCGACAGTATATGTTTAACACCGCATATTATTGGAGAAAATATTATCGATGTGGGCAGTGGTAGTGGGTTACCAGGCATTCCGCTGGCTATTTTATTACCCCAAAAAAAAATTTCCTTGCTTGATTCTAATGGGAAAAAAGCGCGTTTTTTAACCCAGGTAAAAATTGATCTTGGGCTAAAAAATGTGACAGTTATTCATTCCCGTGTTGAAAAGTTTCAAGAACATACTTACGATGGCCTAGTGACGAGGGCATTTTCATCTATCGAAGAAACCCTTTCCTTGTTAGAGCATTTACGTTCCCCTAAAGGCGTTTATTATCTCATGAAGGGGAATTTACTGACGCAAGAATTACAATCTTTACCTGCTAAGTTTCAGTCAATATCCTCGAAACTTGAAAATGAATTTTCTAACGAAAGCTTTTTGGTTGAAATATCTTCAAAAGATGTCCCAAAGATGTCTCGGAGCCATTGATTTTATGAATAAAATTATTTCGATCGCTAATCAAAAGGGCGGTGTTGGCAAAACAACGACTTCTGTTAATCTCGCCGCATCTTTAAGTGCAACCAAAAGAAAGGTGTTACTCGTTGATCTTGATCCACAAGGCAATGCAACCATGGGCAGTGGAGTGAATAAAAATGAAGTTGAGTTTTCCAGTTTCGATGTGTTAGTGGAAAATATGCCGGTGCTTGATGCCATCGTTAAGGTTGAAGACGCGGGTTATTATGTATTGCCGAGTAATAGCGATTTAACCGCAGCGGAAGTACATATGCTGGATTTGGAAAACAGAGAGTCGCGAATGAAAGAAGCTTTTAAAATCATCAAAAATGATTTTGATTTCATTCTTATAGATTGCCCACCTTCGTTGAACATGCTGACGCTGAATGCATTAGTGGCGTCGCAGTCAGTGATGATTCCCATGCAGTGTGAATATTATGCATTAGAAGGGCTTTCGGCTTTAATTGGTACTATTAATAGAATTCAGCAATCTTTAAACCCCGATTTGGAAATCGAAGGTTTATTGCGCACAATGTATGACCCAAGAAATAATTTATCCGGCCAGGTTACTGAGCAATTAGCCAAGTTTTTTGGTGATAAGGTTTATCGTACGATAATCCCCCGAAATATTAAACTGGCTGAAGCTCCTAGCCATGGTTTGCCTGTATTACAATATGATAAGTCATCACGTGGTGCGCAAGCATATCTGGCATTAGCGGGCGAAATATTACGCCGACATGACTTACCTGAATATATAGTGGCAAATTAGGAGGCTGTTCTCTATTTGCAAATTGAGAGGTATACCAGTGGTTAAAAAGAGAGCGCTAGGTCGTGGTCTAGATGCCCTATTGAGTGCATCAGTATCATCCGCCAAATCCACTAAATCCACTCACCTCGCACCTGATCATTCATCTTCAGAAGGTGATTTGCGTGAGCTTCCGGTGGATATTATTCAGCGTGGAAAATATCAGCCACGTGTTGATATGCATCCAGAGAGCTTAGAGGATCTTGCGAACTCTATAAAAGCTCAAGGTGTTGTTCAGCCTATTGTCGTTCGTCCGGTGGACGAAGGTCGATATGAGATTATTGCCGGGGAAAGACGTTGGCGGGCAACCCAGCTTGCCGGAATAGATTCAGTACCTGCAATCATCAGGGATGTGCCTGATGAAGCAGCTGTTGCGATGTCTTTGATTGAAAATATTCAGCGAGAAGAGCTTAACCCAATGGAAGAAGCGACGGCATTGCATCGCCTCATTGAAGAATTTGAGATGACGCATCAGCAAGCAGCTGAAGCCGTAGGAAGGTCTCGAGCTGCGGTGACTAATCTATTGCGCTTACTCACCCTAAGTGCTGATGTTAAATTAATGTTAACGAGTAAAGAACTCGAAATGGGGCATGCCAAAGCATTGCTTGCACTACAGGGCTTACAGCAAGTGAAAGCGGCTCGACATGTTGTGTCGAAAGCATTTTCAGTGAGAGAAACCGAGCGTTTTGTTAGATCATTATTACAACAGGTGGAAAAAGGGACAGTTTCCGCAAGAGTGTTAGATCCTAACATTAGGTCGCTGCAAAATAGTTTATCTGAACGTCTGGGTGCCAAGGTTAAGATCCAACATTCTGAAAAAGGAAAGGGTAAATTGGAGATCAATTATAATTCCTTGGATGAGCTTGATGGAATTTTGGCCCACATCAAATAAGAATAACCATATCATCGTTTTACCTTTTATTTTTCAAGTAAGTGGTTTTTTAGCTTGCGGACTTATGTTGCACCCCTTATAATTTCGCCGCTTCAAAATGTAGGCTGAATGATGGCGGGCGCTGAAAAACCAAATTTGATGCTTATCAGTGTCGGAACCATATTAACTTCGATGATACTCGCAGGGTTTCTATTGGGGTTCTTTGTCGATAGCTTGTTCCAGACAACACCTATCTTTTTATTGTCTTTTGGGTTTTTAGGTATTCTGGGTGGAATTTTGAAAGCATATAAGCTACTGACTGATCCGGAGTTGAATTGACTGCGAGCACAGGTGAAGTTGCGCAACGGTCGCGACGTTTAGTAGCAATCCAAACAGGTATTGGGTTAATCGTCGCTTTAGGTTTTGGTTTTTATGACGACCCTCACGCGGCAATTTCGGCTTTTTTGGGTGCGTTTGGAAGCATGATTTCAACATTGATCCTCGGTTCAGGGGTTGAAAAAGCAAGTGAAGAAGCAGTAGAAAATCCCGGCAAGAGCATGGGTATGCTGTATTTAGGTGCAGTAAAGCGGTTCCTTTTTGTAATAGTGTTTTTTATTGCAGGAATCAAATTGGCAGAATTAGATCCGTTAGCACTTGCAGTGGGATTTGCGTTAGCCCAACTTAGCTTTGTTTTCGGAATTAAAGAGCGAGCAAAAAATTGATTTTACTGAAGGAGTTTAAGCAGTGAGTGCTTCAGAAGGTTCCTCTGGCGGAGGTACAGTAGAATATATTCAGCATCACTTGACCAATCTATGTGTGGGGGATTGTGATCCGGTGACTCATAAAGCAGCAAGTTTCTGGGCGCTGCATTTAGATACAGTGTTTTTTAGCTATGCGTTGGCGGCACTCATTATTATTGTGTCATGGAGATTGGGTAGATCGCTGCAAACTGATGTGCCGAGTGGGTTTCAGAATTTTGTTGAAAGCATTCTAGATTTTGTGGCGCAACAGGTTCGCGATACTTTTCCTGGGAAAAACCCATTGATTGCACCGCTTGCGTTGACCATATTTTTATGGGTCTGGTTGATGAATTTTATGGATTTAATTCCGGTTGATTTATTGCCCTTATTGGCGAGTTTTCTTGGAATTGGATATCTTAAAGTGGTTCCGACAACTGATCTAAGTACAACAATGGCAATGTCATTGACCGTATTCGCGTTAATCTTGTATTACAACATTAAGACTAAAGGTCTTATTGGCTACGGAAAGATGTTTCTATTTCATCCGTTTGGCAAGTTTGTAATCCCCATCAATATAGTCATGACTGCGATTGAAGAATTAGCCAAACCGTTAAGTTTAGGGCTGCGTTTGTTCGGAAACATGTTTGCCGGAGAATTGGTCTTCCTTTTAATTGCACTCATTGGTGGTTCAGCGGCAATTGGTTTTGGTTTACTGCTTGTTGTGCCGCTGCAAGTCGTTCTTGATTTGGCATGGTTGATATTTCATATTCTTGTTATTACGCTACAGGCATTTATTTTTATGGTATTGACGATTGTATACCTTGGAATGGCAACAACTTCCGATCATTAGTTTTTGAATTTTTGTTTTTTAACTTTTTATATATTTGAAGGAGATAAATTATGACACCTGACATGATTGCTACCATTTACGCGTCCACCGCGATTGGCGTTGGTGTTATCCTAGCTGCAGCAGGTCTTGGATCGGCAATTGGTTGGGGTTTGATTTGTGCAAAAACACTTGAAGGTATTGCACGTCAACCAGAAATGAAACCTGCATTGATGACTAATATGTTTATCTTTGCTGGTCTAATGGAATCTTTCCCGTTCATTATTCTTGCTTTCGCAATGTGGTTCTTGTTTGCTAATCCTTTTGTTGGCGCACTACAAGCTGCAATTGGTTAATGCTAAGCACTGTTAAACTGGCTTAAGAGGAATTATTAATGAATATTACCGTCACTCTACTAGCTCAGGTTATCGCTTTTGTTGTTCTAATATATTTTGTTAACAAAGTACTTTGGAAGCCATTAACAGATATGATGGACGCCCGACAAAAGAAAATTGCTGATGGACTTGCAGCCGCTGAGAAAGGGATAAAAGACCAAGAGTTAGCTGAAAAAAAAGCGCTTGATGTAATCGGTGAAGCGAAAAAACAAGCCGCTGAAATAGTCGGGTTAGCTCAAAAACGCAGTAGTGAAATTGTTGATGATGCTAAAAACTCCGCTAAATCAGAAGCTGAAAAAATTGTTCATGCTGCGAATACAGAAATTGAACAAGAGCTAAATCGAGCAAAAGAACAGCTGCGCAAAGATGTATCAGCGGTAGCGGTAGCTGGTGCGAGCAAAATTTTGAAAAAAGAAATCAATGCTAACGAACATGCTGATCTGTTAAAAGATCTAGCTGCTCAAATATAATAGAGCTAGGTATCCGATATGGCTGAATCAATTACAATTGCTCGTCCCTATGCATTTGCTGTTTTCAAACTAGCGAATGAGGATAAGCGTTTATCTGAGTGGTCAGGTATGTTGTCAACGTTGGCTTCTGTAGTTAAAGATTCTGATGTAATTTCAATCCTCAATAATCCAAAGTACTCTAGTGGAAAACTAGCGTCATTTATTATTGATGTGTGCGGAAAAATTTTGAATCAACAAGGCAAAAATTTCGTACAAGTACTCGCGGAAAATGGTCGTCTTTCTGTAGCGCCAGAAATATCCGAGCTTTTTGAACAGCAAAAAGCAGAGGCAGAAAAGACAATTGCTGCGGAAATGATTTCTGCAGCAAGCGTTGACGCAAAGCAAAAAGCGGCAATATCCCAAGCATTGACAAATCGACTTGGCTGCAAAATAGATCTATCTGTAACAGTAGATGAATCAATTTTAGGCGGTGCGATTATCAGGGCTGGTGATATTGTTATCGATGGTTCAGTTTCCGGGCAACTGGATCGGTTGGCGAGTGTATTGGCTCACTAATCTGAAGTTTTAGAGGGAAAACCCCATGCAATTAAATCCTGCAGAAATAAGCGATCTTATTAAAGAAAAGATTAAGAATTTTGATGCTTCAACAGAAGCAAGAACAGAGGGAACAGTCGTTAGTTTAACTGACGGCATTGCAAGAGTTCATGGTTTATCTGATGTCATGTCAGGTGAAATGCTTGAGTTCCCAGGCAATATATTTGGACTGGCGCTTAACTTAGAGCGTGATTCAGTGGGTGCTGTAATTCTCGGTAATTACCAAGGCATATCTGAAGGCGATTCAGTTAAATGCACAGGTAAGATTCTTGAGGTTCCTGTTGGTCGTGAACTATTGGGTCGTGTTGTCGATTCACTAGGTACCCCCATTGATGGAAAAGGGCCGGTTAACTGTAAAGAAGTATCTCCGATTGAACGTATCGCACCAGGCGTTATTGCGCGTCAATCTGTAGATCAACCGGTGCAAACAGGTCTGAAATCTATTGACGCGATGGTTCCAATTGGTCGTGGACAACGAGAATTAATTATTGGTGATAGACAGACCGGTAAAACTGCGGTTGCGATTGATGCGATTATCAATCAGAAAGACTCTGGTATATTTTGTGTGTATGTTGCTATTGGCCAAAAAGCATCGTCGATTGCTAACGTGGTCAAAAAACTCGAAGAACATGGCGCTTTGGAAAATACGATTATTGTGGCAGCGGCTGCATCTGAATCCGCAGCAATGCAGTATATTGCTCCCTATGCAGGCTGTGCGATGGGTGAATATTTTCGCGATCGTGGTGAGGATGCACTAATTGTCTATGATGATTTAACCAAACAAGCGTGGGCTTATCGCCAGGTTTCCTTGTTGCTACGTCGACCACCCGGTCGTGAAGCCTACCCAGGAGATGTTTTTTATCTACATTCTCGTTTGCTTGAAAGAGCCGCTAGAGTTAATGCAGACTATGTTGAAAAATTCACTAATGGTGAGGTAAAAGGTAAAACAGGTTCATTGACTGCTTTGCCGATTATCGAAACGCAGGCCGGTGATGTTTCTGCTTTTGTACCTACCAACGTAATTTCTATTACCGATGGTCAGATCTTTTTGGAAACCAGTTTATTTAATTCGGGTATCCGTCCCGCTATAAACGCTGGCTTATCCGTATCACGAGTAGGTGGTGCTGCACAGACTAAGATTATTAAAAAGCTGGGTGGTGGTGTTCGATTAGATTTAGCGCAATATAGAGAGTTGGCCGCATTTGCTCAGTTTGCTTCTGATCTTGATGAAAGCACTAGAAAGCAAATTGAACGTGGCCAGCGTGTTACCGAGCTTATGAAGCAAGCCCAGTATCGGCCTTTGAGTACTTCACAGATGGCGTTTTCACTCTTCGCTGCAAATGAAGGTTTCTTGGACGATGTTGAGGTTTCTAAGGTCGTTGATTTTGAAAGTGCATTGCATTCTTATATAAAATCTAATTGTGCAGAATTAGTGAATAGTATTGATGAGTCGGCAAATTTTAACGACGACATCGCGGCTAAAATGCGTGCAGCAATTGAAGCTTTCAAAGCTAACAGCGCCTGGTAAATAACAGGAGTTTATAAATGGCCGTCGGAAAAGAAATACGCGTTAAAATTAAGAGTATTAAAAATACTCAAAAAATCACACGTGCGATGGAAATGGTTGCTGCGAGTAAAATGCGCAAAGCACAGAAACGTATGCGGGCTTCTCGTCCATATGCATTAAAAATGCGTAATGTGGTTGCTCACTTGGCACATGCTCATCCTGAATACAAACATCCTTATCTGGCTGACCGGGAGTCGGTTAAAAGAGTAGGTGTTATTATTGTTTCATCTGATCGAGGATTGTGTGGTGGTCTGAACACCAATCTTTTCAGAAAATTGCTTGCTAAAATGAAGAAATGGAATGATGACGGTATAGAAATAGAACTCTGTGCCATCGGTCAGAAAAGTGTGAGTTTTTTTAAACGCTTTGGTGGCCAGATTGTATCCAAGGCTGTTCATCTTGGTGATGAACCAGAAATTGCTGATCTCATTGGTAGTGTGAAAGTTATGCTTGATGCATATGATGAAGGAAAAATTGATAGATTATTTCTTGCATCCAGTGACTTTGTTAACACCATGACTCAAAACCCTCAAATTGATCAGTTATTACCTGTTCAAGTTGCAGAGCCCGAAGACGAGTTAAAGCATCATTGGGATTATTTGTATGAGCCAGAAGCTCAGGTTGTTTTAGATAAGTTGATGACACGTTATATCGAGTCACTGGTTTATCAAGGTGTTGTTGAAAATTCAGCCTGTGAGCAAGCTGCTCGAATGGTTGCAATGAAAAGTGCGTCTGATAACGCCGGCGATCTTATTTCCGAATTACAGCTGGTATACAACAAAGCACGTCAAGCAGCTATTACTCAGGAAATTTCTGAAATTGTGAGCGGTGCGGCAGCGGTTTAATTAAACATGCTAAAAAGATTTTTTATTTTTGAATTTAAGAGGATAGAGGCATGAGCACAGGTAAGGTTGTTCAAGTCATTGGTGCGGTTGTTGATGTAGAGTTTCCCCGCGACAGTGTTCCTAAAGTATATAGAGCATTAAAACTCGATGAACTCGGGTTGACAATGGAAGTGCAGCAACAACTAGGCGATGGCATCGTTCGTTGTGTTGCAATGGGTTCGAGTGATGGATTAAAGCGCGGATTATCCGTTGCTGATACGGGAGCTGCGATCAAAGTACCCGTAGGTCCAAAAACACTCGGTCGTATCATGGATGTTTTGGGTGAACCGATTGATGAAAAGGGCGCAATTGGTGAAGAAGTCAGAATGGAAATTCATCGTAAAGCACCCTCGTACGAAGAATTATTACCGACCACTGAACTTTTAGAAACCGGGATTAAAGTGATTGACTTAGTTTGTCCTTTCGCTAAGGGTGGTAAAGTGGGTTTATTTGGTGGTGCCGGTGTTGGTAAAACCGTAAACATGATGGAGCTTATCCGTAACATCGCTATCGAGCACAGTGGTTACTCTGTATTCGCTGGGGTAGGTGAGCGTACTCGTGAAGGTAATGACTTCTATCATGAAATGACCGATTCTAATGTTATCGACAAAGTATCCTTGGTTTATGGTCAGATGAATGAGCCTCCAGGTAACCGACTGCGTGTTGCGCTGACGGGTTTAACCATGGCAGAATTTTTCCGTGATGAAGGTCGTGATGTTTTATTCTTCGTAGACAATATTTATCGCTACACACTCGCGGGCACTGAAGTTTCTGCACTGCTAGGTCGTATGCCTTCTGCAGTAGGTTATCAGCCTACACTTGCGGAAGAGATGGGTGTTTTGCAAGAACGTATTACTTCGACTAAAACAGGTTCGATTACTTCAATTCAAGCAGTCTATGTACCTGCGGATGATTTAACCGATCCGTCACCTGCAACTACGTTTGCGCATCTAGATGCGACGGTCGTATTGTCTCGTGCCATTGCAGAATTAGGTATTTATCCTGCGATTGATCCGCTTGATTCTACGAGTCGTCAATTAGATCCACTAGTAATAGGTGCTGAGCATTATCAAGTTGCTCGTGGTGTGCAAGAAACATTACAAAAATATAATGAATTAAAAGATATTATTGCGATTCTTGGCATGGATGAGTTGTCAGAAGAAGATAAGCTGACAGTTTCACGCGCACGTAAGATTCAGAAATTTTTATCACAGCCTTTCTTTGTTGCGGAAGTTTTTACCGGTTCTCCCGGCAAATATGTTTCACTCAAAGATACCATTACTGGTTTTAAAGGCATATTGAATGGTGAATACGATCATTTACCTGAGCAAGCTTTTTACATGGTTGGAACTATTGATGAAGCCGTGGAAAAAGCGTCGAAAATGCAATAACGCGGTAATGCATTAAAGAGGTTATTGATATTATGGCTATGACATTCCATGTAGATATTGTGAGTGCCGAAGAAGAAATTTATTCGGGTCTTGCTGAAATGCTTTTTGCCCCTGCTGAAATGGGCGAAGTGGGTATTTTAGCACGTCATACACCGATGTTGACGGCTTTGAAGCCTGGTGAAGTGAGAATAAAGACGACTGATGGTGAAGAATCTTCCGTTTATATTTCTGGGGGAATGCTCGAGATTCAGCCACATGTTGTGACCATTCTATCAGACACGGCGATTCGAGCTAAGGATTTGGATGAAGCGGCTGCATTAGAAGCGAAGGAAAGAGCTGAAAAATTACTTCAAGATAAACACTCAGAAGTTGATTTTGCTCGAGCTGAAGCTGAACTTGCTGAGGCAATAGCACAAATTCAAACCATTAAGAAAATGAAAAGTAGAAGGTAAAACTATGAGGTTATAGTTATTTTTGATCACTATTTTGAATTCTATTGAAAGCAAAAAGGAGATTTCTCCTTTTTGCTTTTTTTGTTTATAGCTAACTGCTTTTATAAAGCAAGGATTACGTATGAAAAACCTAAGTGTTGTAATTTTAGCCGCTGGAAAGGGAACAAGGATGCGTTCAAAGCGACCTAAAGTTCTGCATATTCTAGGGTCTTATTCGTTATTAGAGCACGTAGTTTCTACCGCTGAAAGTTTGAATCCTTGCGAAATAATTATTATCTATGGGCATGGTGGAGAAGATGTTAAAGATCAGCTTTCGCATCTTAAGGTTTCTTGGGTTGAGCAAAAAGAGCAATTAGGAACGGGTCATGCGGTTCAACAAGCGATGCCTTATGTTAATGATGCGAATAATGTATTAGTGCTTTATGGCGATGTTCCGCTGACTAAACCTGAGACATTACAATTACTCTTAAATAAATTAGATTCAGATTCTAATGTTTTTGCATTAATGACAGATGTTTTGGATGATGCTAATGGTTATGGTCGAATCATTCGTGATGAAAGTAAACGCGTACTACGTATTGTTGAGCAAAAAGATGCAAATCCTAAAGAGCTGCAGAGCAAAGAGATAAATACAGGTATTTTAGCCGTATCTGCAAAGGGTTTAAATAAATGGCTTAATGCACTTGAGAATAATAATGCACAAAATGAATATTATCTCACCGATATTATTCGTATGGCGGTCAAGGATGGGCTGACCATAGATACCGTAAACCCTAGTTATCATTGGGAAACATTAGGTATTAATGACAAAAACCAACTTGCGCAGTTAGAGCGAGTTTATCAACTCAATATGGCTAAAAGTTTGATGGAAAAGGGTGTTTGCTTGAGAGACCCGGCTAGGTTAGATGTGCGCGGTTCTGTCACAGTAGGTATGGATGTAACTATAGATATCAATGTAGTGTTGGAAGACGGCGTGGTATTAGGTGACAATGTAAACATTGGAGCTAATTGCATTATTCGGCGCTCAAGCATTGGTGCAAATTCAGTCATAGCGCCAAATAGTATGGTTGATGGCAGCATGATTGGAGAATCTTGTGTTATTGGTCCTTTTGCCAGAATTCGCCCGGATTCAGTACTGAGTTCCCATGTTAAAGTGGGTAACTTTGTGGAGATTAAAAAATCATCAATAGACATTGAATCTAAAATAAATCATTTAAGTTATATCGGTGATACGAATATGGGAAAGAACGTGAATATTGGTGCTGGAACCATCACCTGTAATTATGATGGCGCTAACAAGCATTTAACTATTATTCATGATGATGTATTTGTGGGATCGGATTCACAGCTGGTTGCTCCTGTTTGTATCGGTAAAGGTGCAACGATAGGAGCGGGATCCACCATAACAAAAAATACACCAGAAAATGAATTAACCTTAGCCCGAAGTCGGCAACAATCCATATCGGGTTGGAATCGTCCGGAAAAGAAAACGAAGTAATGGAGTATTTATAATGTGTGGAATTGTAGGTGCAATTGCAGAGAGGGATGTTGTTCCAATTTTGTTAGAAGGATTAAGACGTCTGGAATACCGGGGTTATGATTCGGCAGGCACTGCTGTATTAAGTGCTGAGTTGCAAATTGAGCGTGTACGCTCTTTAGGCAAAGTAAACGATCTTGAAAAATCCTTACTGCAAACTCCTTTGAAGGGCTCTATTGGTATTGCGCATACTCGTTGGGCGACACATGGCAAACCTAGTGAAAAAAATGCCCATCCCCATGTTTGCCGAAATTCTGTCGCCATTGTTCACAATGGGATAATAGAAAACCATGAAGCGCTGCGTAAAAAACAAACGGATTTAGGATATGAGTTTACTTCCGAAACAGATACTGAAGTTGTTGTTCACGAGGTATATCATCAACTGCAAGGTGGTAAGGAGTTACTCGCTGCAGTTAAGGATTCCTTAAAAGAGTTGCAAGGCGCTTATGCAATCGCCGTTATTAGTAAAAGCCAACCCGAAAAAGTGATTGTTGCAAGAAAAGGCAGCCCCTTAGTGATTGGAGTTGGAATAGGCGAACATTTTATAGCCTCTGATGTTGCGGCTTTATTACCGGTTACCAATCGATTTATATTCCTTGAAGATGGAGACATTGCTGAGATAACGCGAGAAGAAGTTGTTATTTATGATTTAAACAACGAATGCGTTGTTAGAGAAATAACACATTCTAAATTATCGGCTGATTCAGTAGAGAAAGGTCCTTATAAGCATTATATGCTCAAAGAAATTTTTGAGCAGCCAAAAGCTATTACGGATACTTTGGAAGGGCGAATCTTAAATGGATCCGTGATTGAAGAAAGTTTTGGAATGAAAGCCTCGTCAATATTAAGTGAAATTGAAGGCGTGCATATTATCGCATGTGGTACGAGTTACCATGCGGGACTCATTGCTAAATATTGGATGGAGTCGATTGCTAAGATTCCTTGCAATGTGGAAATTGCAAGTGAATTTCGATATCGAAAACCGGTTGTTAGAAAAAATAATCTGATTGTGACTATTTCCCAGTCTGGAGAAACTGCAGATACTTTGGCGGCTTTGGAAGAGGCGAAAAAACGCGGCTTTGGGTATTCTTTAGCCATTTGTAATGTCTCGGAAAGTTCTTTAGTGAGGGCTTCAGATCTGTGTTTACTGACCCGTGCTGGGGTTGAGGTCGGGGTTGCTTCCACTAAGGCGTTTACTACTCAGTTAGTTGCTTTAATGTTATTGGTATTAGCGGTTGGGCAGAAAAATGGCTTAGATGAGCTTACTGAAAAGCATATTGTTGCAGAACTCGAAAAATTACCTAGAAAAGTAGAGCAAGCGCTTGAAGAAAGTCATGATGTGGTTAAATCATTATCAGAAGACTTTACTGAAAAAGACCACTCTCTCTTTCTGGGTCGTGGACCAATGTATCCTGTGGCGATGGAAGGCGCGTTAAAGCTTAAGGAAATTTCTTATATACACGCGGAGGCTTATCCTGCAGGAGAACTTAAACATGGGCCACTTGCATTAGTTGATGCGGATATGCCTATTATCACGGTTGCCCCCAATGATGACTTATTGGAAAAATTGAAATCGAATATTCAGGAAGTCGCTGCTCGCGGTGGTCAACTTTATGTATTTGCTGATCCTAAATCTCAAATTAAAGAAGAGGATAATGTTAAGATTATTCATCTTGTTTCAATAGATGAAATCTTGGCTCCAATTTTGTATACAATACCATTACAGTTATTATCCTATTATGTTGCAATTTTAAAGGGTACGGATGTTGATCAACCGCGAAACCTTGCTAAATCGGTAACTGTGGAGTGATATTTTTGCAAGCTTGGATTTACTGATTGAGAGTGAACGTTGTTGCTGGGATGGAAAATATGAGTCCTGGCAAGCAATCACTGATAGGATTTAGATCTTATACTAATCAATAACATGACATGGAGTTTGTACAATGGCTAACTGGCTTAATTATTATTGGAGGCTGTGTCGCCTGCAAGCTCTTCCTCAAGATGCTCCTCGCTCAAAAATATCCCAATATATTGCGGTAACTTTATACTTCGTTACGGGCACTATAATAACCTTGTTTTCGCAAAATTTTGCGACATCGATATTGGTTGCGGCACTGCAAACTATTTTACTTATATTCGTGATCCAAATTGCACTATGGATAAAAAAAATGCCTGAGCGAATCATTCAGACGATTAGTGCAAGTGCGGGTACTTCTGCAGTCATTGCGGTGATTGCGATGCCTTTACTTATTTGGGTGAGTCAGGCGGGCGTAGGAAGCGAAAATGTTTTCATGGTTTTTTGGCTCGCGCTGGTGGTTTGGGAAACCGCAATTCTGGGGCATATTTTGCGTTACTCCCTCGAAATTTCGTTGCTTGCGGGACTAGGTGTGTCCTTGTTGTTTATGTATCTTAGTTTTACGATTACCTTAAGATTAATCAAGACAATTGCCATTTTTACCACATGATTGAGTCGTTTTCCTGATGCATATTCATATCTTGGGAATTTGCGGAACATTTATGGGTGGGGTTGCGATGATCGCGCGGCAACTCGGATATACTGTAACTGGGTCAGACGAATCCGTTTACCCACCGATGAGTACTCAGCTTGAGAGTTTAGGTATTACACTATTCGACGGATATTCATCTCAACAATTTAAAAAAAAACCCGATTTAGTGGTAATAGGAAACGCGCTTGGCAGAGGTGTGGAATGTATAGAATACGTTCTAAATTCTAAACTCGCTTTCATGTCTGGTCCTGAATTTATTGCTAAATATATTTTGCAAGACAAATGGGTATTAGCGGTAGCAGGTACCCATGGAAAGACGACAACGACGAGTATCCTGAGTTGGATTTTAGAATTTGCGGGCATGAGTCCAGGGTTTCTCGTGGGTGGAATTCCTGAAAATTTTGGAGTTTCTGCGAGAATTGGAGAGTCCTCTTTCTTTGTAATAGAAGCGGATGAATACGACACCGCTTTTTTTGATAAGCGCTCTAAGTTTGTCCATTACCAGCCGAATACCTTGATCATGAATAATTTAGAGTTTGACCATGCTGATATATTTGATGATTTAGAGGCGATTAAAAAACAATTTCACCATTTAGTAAAAACGGTTCCATCGAATGGCTTGATAATATATCCACAAAATGAAAAGAACATTGATGATGTCATTGATAGAGGTGCTTGGACTCCTTTACAGAAAACTGCTGTCGGTGTTAAAAGTGATTGGATGGCTGAATTAGTACAGGAAGACGGGAGTGAGTTTTACATTAATTTTAACGGCAAGCGCCTTGGTTTAGTTGGCTGGGATTTAATCGGATTACATAATGTTTCTAATGCTATCGCGGCAGTAGCGGCGGCTAAGCATGTTGGGGTATTGCCCACGCAGGCAATCGCTGCATTGGGTGATTTTAGGAATGTGAAACGCCGCATGGAGCTAAAAGGCCAGGTAAATGGTATCTCCGTTTATGATGATTTTGCACACCATCCGACTGCGATAAAGTTGACGTTGCAAGGATTGCGGCAAAAAGTCGGTGAGGCTAGGATCTTCGCAGTTTTTGAGCCGCGTTCAAATACCATGAAGCTAGGTGTACATAAAGGCGTACTCGCAGATGCGTTAATCGAAGCGGATCAGGTCATTATGTTTAAGCCGGAGAACCTATCATGGGATGTAGCGCCTATGCTCTCTCAAGTTGCTAACGGTATTTCCATGGACTCAGTGGCTGAAATTATTGCCTATATAAAGAAAGTCGCAGTTGCTGGAGATTATGTGCTAATTATGAGTAATGGTGGTTTTGACAATATTCACCAGCGTTTACTTGATGGGCTACAAAATGTCCCAGTATGAAAATTAATTCAACAATTAGTGTAGCGATTACTGGTGCAAGCGGAGCTGTGTATGGGTTGAAACTTCTGCAGTGCTTGCTTGAGGCAAAAGTAAACGTTTATCTTATGATTTCGTCTCCAGCGCGTATCGTTATTGCTACTGAGACGGATCTGGCCTTACCTAGTCGAAGTCAGGAGATCGAAAAATTTTTTGCCGATAAGTATGTGATTGAAGAAGGTCAACTGCAAGTTTTCAATAAAGAACAATGGATGGCTCCTGTGGCGAGTGGTTCAAATGCACCGGATGCCATGGTGGTTTGTCCCTGCTCCACCGGCACACTTTCTGCAATTTCGGTCGGAGCGAGCAGAAACTTAATTGAACGTGCGGCTGATGTCATATTAAAAGAAAATAGGCCTCTCATTCTGGTGCCTAGAGAAATGCCTTTATCAGCCATTCACTTGGAAAATATGACTAAACTTTCGAAATTGGGTGTAACCATTATGCCGGCAAGCCCAGCTTTTTATCATCAACCAAAAACCATCAACGATATGGTTGATTTTGTTGTTGCTCGAATATTAGATCATTTAGGTATCGACCAAAAACTCGCGCCCCGTTGGGGAGCGAATAGTGATGAGTGAAAAACAAATTCCGCTGTTACCGCTGCATTCTGTGTTATTTCCCGAAGGTCCACTCCCGCTAAAAATATTTGAACCACGGTATACCGATATGGTGAGTTATTGTGTTAAAAATAATGCGCCATTTGGAATTTGTCTGATTCGAGAAGAAAGCGAATCTGGCCCCGAACCATCGACATTTGAAATAGGTACCATTGCTAAGATTAACGATTGGCACATGCGTAATGACGGAATGTTAGGTATAAACGTTGTTGGTTTAGAGCGATTTAAAATAGACTTCGAAGAAAAAAAAAGTAAGCAACTTCATGTGGCAAATATTAGTATACTTGCTGAAACGCCAGATGCCAGTATTCCTGACGATTATGAGCATCTAGTGGATTTGTTGAAGGAGTGTATCAGTCAAAACTCTAACCGATATTCTGATTTGCCAATGAAATATAGCAATGCGACTTGGGTTGGTTATCGTTTAGCAGAACTATTGCCCTTAAAGCTTTCGCAAAAGCAATATTTTTTACAAATAGATGATTCGATCGAACGGCTTGAGCGTTTGACCGGCGTATTAGATCACCTAGATCATATCCGACCGCTAGAATTTTAGCCGCTTTTGCCGTCAGGTATCGGTAACGACCGCATTCGAGAAAGTGGAATGTAATAGCCGAATACATCAATGATAAGCCAGCCAATCAGCATTATTGCCAGATAGATATAGCTACTTTCAAACCAAGCCATAAACCCAAAAAAGAAAAAATCCCAAACCAGAACAAACCAAAATATGGATAACATAATAGGATTCATGCAAGATCGTTTGCCGCAATCTGCGCAGTGAATGGTGTGCCAGTGCAAGGCTTTTAAACGGTCTGAAATGCTTATCGCATCTTTTTCACAGTGGGGACAAGGTGTTTTATGCATTTATTGGTTCTCTTTTTGCAGTGCATTGATTGTAATGTGTTTATGTCTTCCATTCAGTTCTAGCTAAGAAATATCTTTGTAAAAACATGTAATGAGCTATCAAGTCTAATCGAAGCATGGTCGAAAGCAGATACAAATAGCATAAAGCGATAAAGATGGGAACCGTTTAAGAATGTTAAATTTAAGAGAAATGATCATGAAGCATCAATTAGAGGGTCAGCTATGAAGCGAATATTGACTGCGCTGGTAATGTGTGGGGCTTCAACAGGCGTATTCTCGCAAACGTCAGCTTTGCCATCGGGCGCGAACCTAACCCACGGAAATGTGAGTAGTCCCTATAATCTATCAGCTTACTCGGGCAACCCGGCAACGGGCGTTACACTGTTGTTCTCAGAAAAACGCGGATTCGGCATGAGTATTGTTAATTCTGTGGGAGTGGCCTTGGAATTTGGTCCGATGGAACAGATTTACAATAACATTGATGGGATTCAGCAACGCTTAGATGCGGTGCAAAGTTCATTTTTAAGTGGTTCTGCTACTCCAGACTTATCAGTTGTTGAGGCCTTAAAAAACGATGCCGATAATTTGCTCGCAGAATTAGGTGATTCATTTTATATGGACGCTGCTATAGGTGTTCAACCTCTCGGCCCATTTGTAACTACGGGGCCGGATCTTGGTTCTTTGGTTTTTGATCTTGGAATTGATGTGCAAGCCAAAATAGGGTTTTTAGATGCGCCATTAGCGCTTGATTTCTTAGCCGCCGAAGGTGATCAGATTCAGACTAATTCAGCTGCTTATTTGAAAGTGGGAGGCTTGGTGCAAGGTTCAGTATCCTATAGTAAAGAGGTTTATGAGTTACCGGAAGGAATTATCTACGGCGGTTTTCGCCTTGCCTATTATCAAGTTTTATTAACCAAGAACTTGATAAGTTTTCAGGAGTTTAGCGATGCAACGACTTTGTTAGAGGATAATATGTCTGATGCGATCAGTGGTGGTGGCAAGGCAGGTATAGGCCTAGATATTGGTGCTTTATTTGTTACTCCGCATTACCAGGTAGGAGGCACACTCAAGAATATTAATGCGCCTTCGTTTGACTACCCAACAATTGGAAATAATTGCACCGATGATGCGTGTTTTGCAGCACTCGCTTTTTCGGATGAAATTGACCTGAAAGAAACCTATACGATGTTTCCCCAGTTAAATTTAGAGGCTTCACTCTATTCATTAAGCCGAATGTGGGCTGTTTCCACCTCGTTAGAGGTGAACCCTATCAGAGACATGGTGGCCAATGAATATCAGTGGTTTACGGTGAGTTCTTCATTTATACCCAAACTCTGGAGTAAATGGTTTTGGGCACCTGGTGTACGTGTGGGATATCGTCAAAACTTAGTAGGCACGCAAATGAATTACCTCACTTTTGGTATTTCATGGCTTATTGCTCACATTGATATTGCCTATGGATTAAAGCCTTTTGATACCAGTCAAATACAAGGTTTAGAGGATGTGCCATTTGCTGCGCGCGGTATTGCATTAAATGCCGGCATTAATTTTATGTTTTAATTAGGGGATAAGCGAATGTTTGAAAAAATAAGTTTTATTGCCGCTGTCCTCATCATAATAGGCTTAGTGGGTTGTGCGGTGCCAGATCAGGATAATGGTTCAGCGGATATACAGCTGAGCATTCGAGCGATTGATGGATATATTACCAGAGGGAAGCTTTTCCAGGATTTTGATCAAGACGGGATTAAAGATACCGGAGAAGTTGGTAGCGCTGCGCAAACGGATAAAGACGGGTATACGTCGAGTAGTCCTACGGGAGGAGAGGGCGGCGCAGCTGTAGATCATTGTGCGGAGGGCGCGGATGAGCCTGAAAACTGCTTTAAGTTATCGGCAGGGCAAGCCGAGGCGATGATTCGTGTTTCGGGGGGTTATAGCAAAACCATTAGTGAATCGTTTGTAGGAGTTTTAAGTCGTAAAGTCGCGATTAAGAATGTTTCATCATCGGTGCTCGTGGTCTCACCGATTACTAGCTTAATGTCGACAATGACTGATGCAGAAATAAATACGTTTGTAGCAACTGAAGCAAATGATCTTACTGTAGCAGATATGAATTCAGATTATTTGGATTTTTCGAGCAGCCAGACTTTTGCAAAGCGCACAGCCTTGTTCAAAATGGCGCTTTTATTACACAAGTCTGCGGATCTTATGGGTGTTACGTTAAATAACACATTATTCGGTGACAACTTACCGCTTGATCCAACACATTTGGCATATGCGGCCATTCAAGAAAATTTAGGGACCCGCAAAGTAGCAGATGTTTTAGTCAGTAGTGTAAATACTGTTATTGAGTCCGCTATTAGGAATATGAACGCATCAGCGACAGCTGAAGGTACAACGACGACTGGTGCAACATCAAATACCGCGACTTCCGCTAAGCTAGGCGTATTATCCGCATTAGTTTCCACCCTGTTTAAATCGGATCTTAGCTCTCAAGCGGATGCCTATAGTCGAGCACGGGCAATAGAAGTAGTTGTTAACCTAATGCGTTCGAATAATATTGCCACGGTTGCAAATGATGCGATTAATCGAGCTGTTGCAGCGGCAACTACGGATCTTGATGCTGGTATATATTTGAAGAACCTAGAGAATGACAAATTCAGTTTAACCAGTTTAGTCAATAAGTTCTTAAACGGTACCTATGTCGATGCAAGCAGTGCGGATTTTAGTGCGCGGGCGTCAATCGATACAAGTTCACCGATTAATATTGCAGATGGTGCTGGGTCGAGTGTTGGTTTGACATTTAACGAGGATGGAACAATGGCATTGACCGGAAACCTAGACTTAGGTGGAGAGGCAAGTGCGAGTTTCACAGCAGGTGATCCGCTTAATGGGACTTATGAGCAAATAGATGATGGCACAATAGTAATGACGGTTGAGCCAATACCCGGAGTAACAGAGTCGTATGTGTTGAAGACAAATGATGATGGCACGGGTTATTTAGTAGACATCGGTGGAGAATTAGTGGAGTGGAATTAACAATCGTTTTATGCCCTACAGTAAAAAAATAAAAAAGGCCTCCTTATGAGGTCTTTTTAGGTTATTGATTTGAAAATTTTATATTCCCTTAATATTTTTGCAATAATCACACGATATTAAGCTTAGGTTCACGTTTTGCTTGACACTAAGTACTAGGCCGTGGCATAAAGACGTCTTCCATGCGGTTTTGATAAAGTAATCAATGCACTTGGTTTTTTTAGTCCTTGGCGAGTGATAATCGCTCATCCGATTCTCAAGGACATTTAGAATATAATTTTTTGGGAGGAGACATCATGAAGGCGAAGTGGTTAGGTTTACCTGCGGCTGCTATGTTAGTTTTTGGCGTATCTCAGGCTCAAGCAGCTGATATGCCTCCATTGGCGAAGAAAAGTGGTTGTACTGCTTGTCACGCTATTGATAAGAAAGTAGTTGGTCCAGGTTGGGCAGCTGTTGGTCAGCGTTATAAAGGCGATGCTGCTGCAAAAGACACTCTTATTGGTAAAGTCAAGAAAGGTGGAAAAGGCAACTGGACTGAAGTTACTAAAGGTGTACCAATGCCTCCATATTCTCCACGTGTAAGCGACGCGGACATCGGAGAGTTAGTAGACTTTATTCTTAGTTTAGGTTAGTCCTTAACAAGAATAGTATAAAAAAGCCGGTTTTTAACCGGCTTTTTTATTTCATACTCTCTATGCAGAGATATTGTAAGCATCATCCTAAAATCAGATTTACCAGCTAAAAATCACCCATGATGGAATGAGCAGGTTGGGTTCCATTCCATTTTTACGACTTTCTAATAGACCATCCCCATCGGTATCGACTAAATAATAGGGAAAGCCTTTGTTCGGGGTTATTTTGATCATATATACTTGGCCATTAGATCGAAACTCTTGTATTCGAGAATTATTTTTATCCTGAATAATAATTCCCTGAGCATCATTCTCGGTTTCATCAGAAGTAATGTCATTGGCATACACTGATGCGCATAGGGTCATTAATAACACCAAAAGGGGTTGCTTGCTGGCTTTGTGCAAAAGGTTTCTCATTCCCTGATTATAATCTGATACCATTCATTATCCTAGATTAATCTAGGATAAGCCCGGCATTCTTCAACCTACGGAAAATCATGCAGCAAGAAAAGCCCATCATCTTAGTTGACGGTTCGTCATATTTGTATCGCGCTTATCACGGGATGCCGAATTTAACGAATGCTAAAGGGCAGCCTACGGGCGCAATTTATGGCGTTGTTAACATGCTAAAAAAATTGCTTAAAGACTACTCGCCGGAAGAGGTGCTTATTGTATTTGACGCCAAAGGCAAGACTTTCCGTGATGATATGTATCCAGAATATAAGGCAAACAGACCTTCTATGCCTGCCGATCTTGTGGCACAGATAGAGCCAATCAATGAAATTTTGCAAGCGATGGGCTTTCCCATCATTGCTGTTGTTGGTGTTGAAGCGGATGATGTGATTGGAACTTTGTCTAAGCAAGCCTGTAATATGGATAGAGATGTCATCATTTCAACCGGTGATAAAGATCTTGCGCAGTTGGTTAATTCCCGGGTGACGTTGATCAATACGATGACTGATACTGCAATGGATATTGAAGGTGTGCATGCAAAGTTTGGCATTGGCCCCAACCATATCATTGATTATTTAGCCTTGGTTGGTGATAGCGCAGATAATATTCCAGGTGTGCCTAAAGTAGGGCCAAAAACAGCAGTTAAATGGTTAAAGGAGTATGGGAGCCTGGCGGGAATTATCACTCGTGCAGATGAAATAAAAGGCAAAGTAGGTGAAAACTTGCGAAGTGTTCTCACCCGTATTCCTCTGTCACAAGCCTTGGTGACGATTAAATGTGATGTTGATTTACCGATAGATATAACACAGCTTAAATTGAACCCGCCGGATGCTGCGGCATTGAAAACGTACTTCCAACATTTTGAATTTAAACGTTGGCTGCATGAATTATTAAGCGACGAGCAAAATAATGTGAGCACGCAAAGTAATGATCAGCATGTTGAAACTGCCCAAGCTATAAATTATCAAATAATTACTTCTAAGGATCACCTTAACGAGTGGTTAAAAAAGCTCAAGAGTGCCCGACTTTTTGCATTTGATACGGAAACAACTAGTCTCAACTATATAGTAGCTGAAATAGTTGGTGTTTCATTTTCGGTAGTTGAAGGTGAGGCTGCGTATGTGCCCTGTGGACATGATTATGAAGGCGCACCAGAGCAATTGGAGAGAGACTTTGTTCTGCAAGCGCTTAAACCTTTATTAGAAGATGTCCAATCTAAAAAAGTGGGGCAGAATTTAAAGTACGATATGAATGTGCTCGCTCGTTATGGTATTTACTTAGCGGGAATTGCATTCGATACAATGCTTGAGTCCTATGTATTGGATAGTGTTAGCTCCAGGCATGATATGGATACGTTGGCGTTAAAATACTTAGGACATAAAACAATACATTTTGAGGATGTTGCAGGCAAAGGGACTAAACAGTTAAGCTTTAATCAGATTGCGTTAGAGCAGGCAGGTTCTTATGCGGCAGAAGATGCAGACGTTACCTTAAAATTACACAATGTACTGTGGGCGGACTTAAAACAAAAAGAAAATCTTAGTAGAATATTGACGGAGCTAGAATTGCCGTTAATTAGCGTTTTATCTCGCATGGAGCGAAACGGCGTATTAATTGATAAAGATCTACTGGCTCAACAAAGTGTAGAGTTAAGCTCAAAATTAACAAAACTCGTTCAAGAAGCCCATGAGCTTGCGGGTGAAAGTTTTAATTTGGCGTCTCCCAAGCAAATTCAGAAAATATTATTTGAAGATCAGAAATTACCGGTCATTAAAAAAACCCCGAAAGGACAAGCATCCACGGCGGAGGATGTGTTGCAAGAGCTAGCAATAAAGTATCCGTTGCCACGTATTATTCTCGAACACCGAAGTATGAGTAAGCTGCTCTCTACTTATGTGGATAAGTTGCCTTTACAGATTAGTGAAGTGACAAATAGGGTTCATACTTCTTATCACCAGGCGGTTGCCGCAACCGGTCGATTATCTTCTTCTGACCCCAATTTACAAAATATACCGATAAGAACCGCCGAAGGTCGTCGAATTCGCCAGGCATTTATTGCTGCGCCAGGGCATAAAATTCTTGCTGCCGACTATTCTCAAATTGAGCTTAGGATTATGGCGCATTTATCCCAAGACTCGCGTTTATTGGAAGCCTTTAATAATGGAGAAGATATCCATAGAATTACAGCGGCACAAATTATGGGGGTATTGCCTGAAGAAGTATCTACAGAGCAGCGTAGACATGCTAAGGCAGTAAACTTCGGGTTGATCTATGGAATGTCTGCATTTGGCTTAGCTAAGCAGCTTGGAATAGAGCGGCATCAGGCACAAACCTATATTAATCAATATTTTGATGAATATCCAGGGGTGAAAGTTTACATGGATAACACACGTGAGTTAGCGCGTGAGCAAGGTTATGTGGAAACCTTGTTTGGACGACGTTTATATCTTCCAGATATAAACGCTGCAAACCATCAGCGAAGACAGTATGCGGAGCGCACCGCGATTAATGCGCCGATGCAGGGAACTGCAGCAGATATCATAAAAAGAGCGATGATCTCAGTTGATCAATGGATCCAGCAAACTGCGCCTGAGCTGAAACTCATTATGCAGGTACATGATGAATTAGTATTCGAAATTAAGGAAAGTGACCTCGATAAATCGGCGGCAGAAATTAGTCAGCGTATGCAGCAAGCGGCGGTGCTTTCTATACCCTTGGTTGTAGATTATGGAATGGGTGATAATTGGGATGAGGCGCATTAAGAATCACCTGGTTCGTTTAATCTTTGTGGGAACTAATAGGAAAAGGGCGTGTCAATATTTACTAGTAGGCGATATTCTACTTACCCTCTCTCATCCTCCCAGAGTCGGGGTTTATAAAAAGCTCGATTTACCCAGAATCGAGTATCTCAAAGGCCCCGGTGTTTCTCCCACTGGGGTTTTTTTTAGCTAACAATGATGGTGATTATTCTGCCGAAATGTCTAACCACTCGCTTATAATATCCAGTGTTTCAGGGATTCCTGTTTTCTTAAGAGCGGAAAATAATTGCATAGAAGCCCCTTCATAACCCAAGGTATTAAGTTCTTTATTGATTTTTTGTAGCTGGTTGGCGCCCGCACCTTTACTCAGTTTGTCAGATTTAGTTAACAATATATGCATAGGAGTTTGCGTGTCCACGCACCAGTCAATCATCTGAATATCTTCATCTCGAAGTGGATGGCGAATATCCATGAGCAAAATTAAACCTTGAAGTGATGAGCGGTCGGTAAAATAGCCCGACATAAGAGTGCGCCAATGTTTTTTGATTCTATTGGGTACCTTGGCAAAACCATACCCCGGTAGATCAACAAGCCGACGAGTTTCATCGAGTTCAAAAAAAATGATTTGCTGAGTGCGGCCAGGTGTTTTACTGGTTCTTGCCAGCGATGATCTTGCTGTTATGGCATTTATTGCGCTCGACTTGCCTGCGTTTGAGCGGCCTGCAAACGCGACTTCTAACCCTTGATCTTTTAGTAATTGTTTTGCTTCTGCAGCGGCCATGGTGAAATTCGCCGCACGTAATACTTTTTGGGTGGTTGATAACATCGGTGATTAGCGTTTACCTTTCCCGTATAAATAGGTGGAAAAAGTAGCAACGTCTGAACTCACTCTGCGAAACAAATGATCTAAGCTGACAATAGCATGTTCTAATAAGTTTACGGCTATGTAGGGGTGCTCAACCCGTAAGCGCGTATACATTTTTCGGGAAAGGGTTAGCAATTTGGTATTGTTGTTCAATGCTTTCATTCTCACGGAGCGTGGTTCCATGTCAAAAAATGACATTTCTCCCATTAATTCACCTTCGTGAATGGTACCTACCACTGTTTCACCCGCTCCCGCATCATGAAATAATCCGGCTTCGCCTTGTATAAGAAAAAATAAAGAATCACCTATTTCTCCAATATCGGCGATAACTTCATTTTTTTTATAGGTGAGAATCTCGGTATAGTCGAGGAATAATTGAACTTCTTTTACAGTTAACGAGTCGCATAATCGTTGTTGTTTGAGCAAGTCTACTAAATTAATTTTATCTGAAGTCATGTTTTAGAGCCTATTTTTTCGGAATTATTATGGAATTTGAGTTACTTCGTATATATTCATACCAGCTTAAATGACTGGAATACTCCAGTTAGGTTTTACAAAACGATATAATACCAAATAGTTTATTATTCACCTATTGCATTAGTAGGTAGCGTTCAAAGGAGATTTTTTAGCATGTTCGTATTTCGTTTAGCGGCCTTATTGGCAATTTTTGTGGCCTTTACCATGCCTGCGTTTGCCGAGGAATATGAAGAAGGTGTACATTATGAGCGGCTGTCAGCGCCTCAGCCGACAAGCACAAAAGGCAAAGTAGAAGTGCTTGAAGTGTTTTGGTATGGCTGTCCTCACTGTTTTCGTTTTGAGCCTTATCTAGAGCGTTGGTTAAAAAGAAAACCTGAAAATGCAGAATTTGTCAGATTGCCCGGCGTACTCAGGAGTGACTGGGAGGTTCATGGGCGCGCATTTTATACAGCACAATTACTGGGAGTATTTGATACTGTTCATCAGGCATTATTTGATGCGCTGCATTTGCAAAAGCGAAAGTTGAATTCAGAAGAATCCTTGCGCGATTTTTTTGCTGAGCATGGCGTTGATAAAATTGAGTTTACTAAAACTTTTCGTTCATTTGCGGTGGAAACCCGAATTAGAAGAGCCAAAACACTGGTGAGTCGTTATGGAATAAAAGGAGTTCCCGCCGTTATTGTCAATGGGAAATATTTAGTATCGAATAGAATGACGGGTGGAAATGCAAATACCATTAAGGTTATTAATTTTTTAATTAAAAAAGAAAGCTAATTTTTTGTGTAAAGAGGGTATATCTTAATAGATATCCTGTAAGCCCGTCCTTCTTTTAAATCTTTTATGTACCCATAAATATTGATGAGGTGATTTTTTGATCTCATTTTCTAAGAGATTATGAAATCGCGCCGTATCTTTGATGGGGTCATCGCTGGGATAATGTTCTAATTCAGGTGTTATGGTAATAATATAGCCTGATTGATCCTCGTTTTGCCTGATAAACATAGGCACGACGATCGCATTTCCCATGGCTGCCAAACGTGGGGTTGCGGTATTACTCATTGCAGGAATGCCAAAAAAAGAAACAATCTCGCTATTGTTTTCACTGTAAGCTTGATCTGGGGCATACCAGATTAATTTTTTTTGCTTCAAGGTGCGGATTATCTTGCGTACATCGTTGCGCTCAATGATGCTGGTGGCATTATTTAAGCGACCTTTGTTAATAATAGAATCTAATAAAGTATTTTTGTTCTTTTGGTATACAGGGGCGATTTGTTGGTTAATTTTAATGTGCAAGGCTCTGACACCGAGTTCTAAGCAATTAAAATGAGCGCTTAATAAAATAATGCCTTGGTTTTTCGCGAGCGCGTTTTTAATATGGGTAAGGCCCTCAACTTTAATCAAAGGCGCGAGTTTTGAATCGGGCAACCACCATGTCATTGCGGTTTCATAGATGGCTTGTCCAAGTGTCCTAAAATGTTGTTTGATGATATGTTTTCGCCAATTGGCATCGTTTTTAGGAAAGCATAGTGCTAAGTTGATGTTTGCAATTTTTCTTCTTTTTTTACTAAAGATGTAGAGCAATTTACCAATACCAGCCCCGAGCTTCATGCGAATATGTTGTGGCAACATAACGCTGAGCCGTATGAATACAATGGCTATCCAGATAGGCCAAAATTTAGGATGTAAGTATTTTAAATGATTGGATGAATTCATTAATTTAGAGAAAGCGTTAGGTTTAAGTGTGATAATGTCGGTTTTGGGAATATTGTAGCTTATTTGTGTGGGAGTAAGAATGTCTATAAAGCTGGCTGATGCCATTATTGAGCACCAAACCGTTATTGACCGGCTAGCATCCTTAGAAGATCGCTTGCAAGCGGTCGTTGAGGTTTTAGCGACATGTTTTGCAAGTAAGCGTACCGTTTATGTTTGTGGGAATGGTGGTTCTGCGTCAGATGCTCAGCACTTCGCCTCTGAGTTGACGGGGCGTTTTGAAAAAGATCGCAAAGGTTATGCTGCCATTGCCTTGACCACAGATTGCTCCGCACTGACGGCCATTGGCAATGACTATGGCTTTGAACACATATTTTCCAGGCAATTGGAATCCTTAGGACAAGAGGGTGATGTTCTTATTGTCATCAGTACCTCGGGTGAGTCTGCTAATCTTTATTGTGTTGCTGAGAAGGCTCAGCAAATGAATATCAAATCGATAGGTCTGCTCGGTAGGAATGGTGGGCGTATAGCGCCGCTCGTGGATATGGCAATTATCGTTGATGGTCAAAGAACATCGCGTATTCAAGAAAGTCATATCTTTCTTCTGCATTTTCTCTGTGAAGCTTTTGACGACACACCCTAAGATCTCTTGCTAATAAAAATATTATTCCCTCGCAAAAATTGTGCGCCTTATTCCAGCCAAGAGTTGACTTGTTCTAAGTCGTTTATACTCAGCAATCCTACAGACATCTTAAGTTTTAGGGTGTTTAAAACATAGTCATGACGAGCTTGAGCATGATCTCGTTTATTGTGGTAGAGTAAATTTTGTGCATCAAGAACATCTTTAGTTGATTTTGCGCCGATTTCAAACCCCGCTTTTATGGCATTAAGTGCTTTTTCCGTCGATATGTTCGCTTGGCTAATGGCTTTAATGAAGCTCATTGCAGCGATGACTTTTAAATAGGCTGAGCGAGTTTCCCCGAGGGCGATGCGTTCAATTGCCTCAGTATGTTGATTAGCGGCTTCATATAAAAAAATAGCTTGTCTTATTTCCGAGCTGATGCGATTACCGCCAAACAAAGGCAGGTTCATATCAAAAGCTATCTGATTATCTTGCCGTTCTTCTCGATATGGGCCGCCTCGCGTGTTATAGGCGAGGGTGGTTGTTAGGTCGATAGTGGGTAAGCGTTTAGCACGAATGAGGTCAATTTGTAGTTTGGCAATGTCCGCCTCTAGCTGGGCTACCGCGATATTTAAGTTTTGAACTTTTGCCGTATTAACCCAGCTATCTATATTTGCGGGAGACGGAGCTATAAGTGGTAGATTCTCCTTTAAGAATTTAAAGCGTACTATTTTTGAATATGTAATGTTTTGCAAGTTTGATTCGGCTATTTGCAATGCAGTTTCGAGTATAATTTCGTTGGCGGAAGCGAGATCAAGTCGTGCTGATGCTTCATGTACTTCAGTTATTGCAACAATGCCGAGTTCATAGCGTTTTTTAGTGAGATTTAATTGCGTATTTATCGCTTTTTTTTCTGCGCGTGCAAAAAATAGTGCTTCTTTTTTCAATAATACGAGAAAATAAGTTTTGGCGACACGGTAGAGTAAGTCTTGCTGAGCGATGCGATAATCTACTTCGGCTTTTGTTTGTTTTAAATTAGCCGTTTTATATGATTGAATTGCCTGCCAGTTTAGAAGAGGTTGGCGCAATTTTAGTGAAAATTCTGAACTCTTGAATGAGTTGTTTCCGAGTTGATCGTTGCTGACAAAAGCAGATTTGTCGAGTTGCTGATTGGTTTGGCTAGCATTTGCATTGGCAGCAATAGACGGCAAAAAATGAGCAAAACTCTGGGTCTTAAACTCACTCGCAGAGTTCTTTATTGCTTCAGCAGCTTTAAACGTGGGATCGTGTTGTAGTGCTTGCTGAAAAGTATAAAGTAAATCGTTTGCATGGATAAAGCTGCTAGTAGTATTTAAGATGACGAAAATAAATGAGAACAGAAGATGTTTATGTTTAGCGCGTGGAGCAATTCTCGTCACAATTTTAGATTGATTCACTAAGCTATCTGCTCCCTGTTAATTGACAATCTCCTAGGAGGCTGTCCGAGAACAGTGATCGTCACGAGGGCAAACCATTTTGAGTCAGATTTTTCGACTCAATGAGGCGAATATTGAGCATATTTAACGAATTTAATCGGAAAATCTGGCCACAATGGATTGGCCGCAGTAGGTCAGTCTGTTCTTGGACAGGCTCCTAGCATCGAGTAAAAGTTTTAGATACTAATAATGTGCCATATTAGGGTCGATTTCATTAGCCCAGGCTGCAACACCTCCTGAGAGGTTTATGATTTTTGTAAATCCAGCTTGCTCCAAATAGTGCGCCATTTGCAGGCTTCTAACTCCGTGATGGCACACCATGACATAGCTTGCTTCTGAGTTGAGTTCATTGATGTGGTTTTGCAATTTCCCCATTGGAATATTGATACTGTTAGTGAGCTTGCAAATATCAAATTCCCATTCTTCTCGTACATCAAGAATCACTGGGTTCTTGTTGACAAGGTAAGCCTGAAGCTCTTTGGGCGTCATTTGTTGCATGGAAACGCTAAAAAATAAACTGAGGAGTTGCTCCGCAATTCAGCAATGGAGGTACGGTTGTTTCAAACAAAACGTGCTCATCCCATTGTTTAGGGCCTGAGCGTGTAATTAACTTGGCCAGCATCGTGGGTGCTTTACCTTCAATGACAAATAATCGTCCTCCCAATTTTAATTGTTCTTTGATGGTTTGGGGAACCTCGTTCATTGATCCGTTAACCGCAATAGCATTATAGGGCCCCTGGTCTTTCCAGCCCTGAGAGGCATCGCCTGTTTCAGTGCTAACATTTTGAATATTGAGATTTTTCAAGTTCTTAGTAGTAAGAGCTATGGCTTCCTTATAAAAGTCTATGCTGTAAACATGCATTGCGAGTTTTGCGAGCATAGCAGTGACATAGCCAGTGCCAGTGCCAATTTCCAGTACGACATCGGTGTTCTTGATTTCCAAAGCTTGTAATAAGTGGCCTTGAATCATCGGTGAGAGCATTTTTACGCCATGATCTAAAGGTATCTCGATTTCCGAGTAAGCGATGCTTTTATATTTATCGGGAACGAAATTTTCTCTGGGTGTGTTCTGCAGAATATCGAGTACATCAAGGTCGAACACTTCCCAAGTGCGGATTTGTTGTTCAACCATATTGAATCTAGCTTGGTCTAGGTCAAGGTTTGAGCTGTTCATTGTTTGAGCGCCTATTGATAAAGATTGTTCACATACATTAAGAGCGCTTTAGATTAAGCACTTTGTAGCAAATAGGCAACAAATATCCTATGCGGGTTCGTAGTTTATAATGTGCTTAACTTTGATTCATGCTGCGTAGTTGAGTGATTGCGTCGTCATTGGTATAAAATTTCAGCGTATCCAGGTTTGGTCTTTGTGTGTTATGGTTTAGGTGCTACCAGGGGTGCCTATAAAAGCTTTCATAAAGGTGAGTTTTTTTAGATAGGCTGAGATATACCCTTAAAACCTGATCTGGTTAGAACCGGCGTAGGGAGGCGGCTTTTCTCTGCCTTTTTTGCGTTTTACAGTAACAATATATAAGGCAGTAAAATGAGTGCAATTGCAGAAGAAATCCTAAGCCAATCCGCGAAAGTTAATCAGGCCTCTGTTGCCCCGTTTCCAAATTCCAAGAAAATTTATGTGCAAGGCAGTAGACCAGATATTCGGGTACCAATGCGAGAAATAACGCTGAGTGATACTCCGCTCAATGCCGGTAATGAAAAAAATGCTGCAATAATTGTTTATGATACCTCCGGTCCTTATACTGATCCAGACGTGAATATTGATATCCGTGAGGGGCTTGCAGAAGTGCGTACGCAATGGGTTCGGGAGCGTAATGATGTAGAGGAAATCGATGTATTAAATTCTGTGTATGGTCGTGAACGCGCTGCGGATACGTCGTTGGAGCGTCTTCGGTTTAAAGGACATCAGCGAAAACCATTGCGTGCGCAGCAAAATAAAAATGTTTCACAAATGCATTATGCTAAGAACGGCATTATCACTCCTGAAATGGAATATGTTGCTATTCGTGAAAATATGCAGATAGAGCGACATTTAGAATTACTCAATAAACAACACCCAGGGTATGACTGGGGTGCGAAGATTCAACAGCAAATCACGGCGGAATTTGTACGCAGTGAAATTGCCCGTGGTCGCGCAATTATTCCAGCCAATATAAATCATCCTGAACTCGAACCAATGATTATTGGGCGAAATTTTTTAGTCAAAATTAATGGTAATTTAGGCAATTCGGCATTGTCCTCTAGTATTGAAGAAGAAGTTGACAAAATGACCTGGGGTGTTCGTTGGGGTTCAGATACCATTATGGATTTGTCCACCGGGAAAAATATTCATGAAACACGTGAATGGATTATTCGAAACTCACCGGTACCGATTGGCACAGTACCCATTTATCAAGCGCTGGAAAAAGTGAATGGCAAAGCGGAAGATCTAACCTGGGAAATATTTCGCGATACGCTTATTGAGCAAGCTGAGCAGGGCGTTGACTATTTTACCATTCATGCCGGCGTATTACTTCGTCATGTGCCGTTGACTGCTAAGCGTTTAACCGGCATTGTTTCTCGTGGTGGTTCTATTATGGCTAAATGGTGTCTCTCTCATCATAAAGAAAATTTTCTATATACCCATTTTGAAGACATCTGCGAAATTATGAAAGCATACGATGTTTCATTTTCCCTAGGAGACGGTTTACGCCCAGGGTCAATTTATGATGCCAATGATGAAGCGCAATTTGGCGAGCTAGAAGCGCTGGGTGAATTAACTAAAATTGCATGGAAGCATGATATACAGACCATGATTGAGGGGCCTGGGCATGTTCCAATGCACATGATTAAAGAGAACATGGATAAGCAGTTAGCGTGTTGTGATGAAGCGCCTTTCTACACGCTTGGCCCTTTAACTACCGATATTGCACCGGGTTATGACCACATAACTTCGGGTATTGGTGCGGCGATAATAGGTTGGTATGGCTGCGCAATGCTTTGCTATGTCACCCCCAAAGAACATCTGGGTTTGCCGAATCGTGATGATGTTAAAGAAGGCATTATTACCTATAAAATAGCAGCACATGCGGCTGATCTCGCAAAAGGCCATCCTGGCGCGCAGATTAGAGATAATGCTATGTCTAAAGCGCGGTTTGAATTCCGCTGGGAAGATCAATTTAATTTAGGCTTGGATCCTGATAGAGCTAAATCATTTCACGACGAAACATTGCCCAAAGACGCGCATAAAGTTGCGCATTTTTGTTCAATGTGTGGGCCTAATTTTTGCTCGATGAAAATTACTCAGGATGTGCGTGATTATGCAGATAAACAAGGTGGCAATGAAAATCAGGCATTGTTAACCGGCATGCAAGAAAAAGCGATTGAGTTCAAAAACCAGGGCGGTGAAATTTACCAAAAAGCCTAAATCTAAACAGGAGGAGAAAACGATGTTGCTCAGAATGATGTTGCTCAGTTTTATTTTTTTAAGTGGTTGTGCTGCAGATGATTCGGTGAATACATTTGCGGACCTGACTGCCGATTATCAGTCTATACAAGATGTGGTATTTACTCCCACATGTGCATTATCAAACTGCCATCGTGGGAGTGTGCCGAAGGCGGGTTTGAATCTCGAAGCCGCTAATGCCTATGCCTCAATTGTTGATAGGCCAAGTACTACCTCCTCATCAATATTACGCGTTGCCTCTGGTGACCCTAATAACAGTTACTTGATTGACGTGCTAGAAGGCAATGCTAGATCCACAGTAGGTACAATGCCTAGAAACGGTTCTCCATTGCCACAATCTGTTATCGATAAAATTCGACAATGGATTGCTGACGGAGCGCTTAGAGAGTAATTTAGCGGTCTTCTTAAGCTGGTTTTTCCATTTTCATCATAATCCAAATCGCGGGTAGCGTACCGATGACAAGTAGCAATGCTGCGGGTGCTGCGAGTTCCAACATTTCCTCGCTGGCTTCTATCCAAATTCGTACGGGCAAGGTGTCGAATCCTGTTGGTCGTAGAATTAACGTAGCGGGAAGTTCTTTTAATGTATCAATAAATACCAAGACCCATGCGCTTGCCATTCCACTACGTATGATGGGCAAAATCACGCGCTGAAGGTTTTCGAGTGGGCCAGCTCCAAAGACTCTTCCTGCTTGTTCGATGGAGGGCGTGAGTTGTTGTAGCGCAGCTTCTTGTGCTTGAATAGCCAACGGTAGAAAACGCACCACCATTGCAAAAACAAGCGCTGCGAGTGTTCCGTATAATATGGGTAATTGGGCAAGTACAAAGCTGAGAACGCCAAGAGCGATGACCGGTCCCGGTAGTGCAAAACCGACGCTAGATAAGTGCAGGTAGGATTGGCTGAGTAAGGTGTTGTGGCGGGTGTGGTAAAAAGCAACCGGAAATGCAACTATCAATGCAATCGTAGCCGCAATAAAAGAAACGACCCCAGTATTCATCGCATAACCCCAAAACTCTTCGCTGATTAAATCCTGTTGCCAGGCTTCCCAGCTCCACGAAATTAACCAAATTAGCGGCAGTATAAAGCTAAAAAAAGCGATGAGTCCTAACCAGCTCCAAATAAGAAGTTGCTCGAAAGGCTGCGCTTTTACGGGTTCTAATTGCCGAGATTGAGCGCCTGAATAGAAGCGTTGTCGATTGCGAAAAAATCGTTCCAAAACAAGAAAAGTTAAACTTAATGCAATGAGTACAAGACTGAGCGCTGCAGCACTTTGATAGTCTAAGCGACCGCTCATTTGATTATAAATACTCAGCGTGAATGTTTGTACACGTAACATACTTACGGCACCAAAATCGGAAAGCGTGTGCAATACGATGACGGCTAAGCCCGCCGCGATTGCTGGCCGTAGTAAGGGTAAATTGATTCGCCAGAAAATAGTGGTAGTGGATGCGCCTTGCAGACGGGCGGCTTCTTCTAAGTTTTTAGTTGAACGTGATAAGGCGCTACGCACTAATAAAAAAACATAGGAAAAACCAGCTAGAGACAATATAAATGTTGCGCCAAATATATTGTAAAGATCTGGAATGGCAATGTTATCACCAAATATTGCCATCCAAGCGATACCTATCCAACCGTCTTGCTCGGTTAAATTAGTATAAATGTGAGCAAAAACATAGGTTGGAATAGTGAGAGGTAGCAGCATTAGCCACACGGCGATTTTTTTGCCGGCGAAATCTTTACGGGCGATAAACCATGCGGATGAAACGCCGAGTACGAAACTTAACAAGGCAACCATTAGCGATAGAATGATGGTGTTTGAAAACAGTTCAGGTAATCGGTTATTCCAAAGTCTAGTCCAGTCTTCTGCAGACAAGCCGGTGCTTGCGTTGATGACAAAAAGCAAAGGAATGATGGCACAAAATACAACGAGGCTGGCGCTAAGGCCGAGTCTACTTAATTTACTTCTGATGTTTGTTACAACAATACTGTGTGATGCCACGATTAGGGCAAGCCTATGGCTTCGATTAAATCAATGGTTTTATCTCTTTGGCGACCCAGTTCGGACATCGGAATATCGGCAACATGAAAGCTTCCGGGTTTGGGAATTTCCATCGCCGTGTCTACTTTATCACGAGTTGGGTATTCGAGGTTAACCTCAGCAAATAAACGCTGCCCTTCTGTAGAAACCAAAAAGCGAATAAACTCCAGACTATTTTCTGCGTTCTTGCTGTATTTAGAAATCGCGATTCCCGCAACATTCCAGGCTACACCAAGACCGTCTTTGCCTTGATCGGGTAAGACCAATTTGATTTTTGCATCAGGTTTCTTTTTTAAATACCGGTAAATGTAATAATGATTAACCAGGCCTACATTCGCTTTTCCAGTGGCTACTGCTTTGACAACTTTACTGTGCTTATTAAAATACTGACCATTAGAATTATCTTTTAAGCCAGCAAGCCAGTTTTTAGTGTCTTTTTCACCGGCCTTTAGCATATATACCGTGGCACCTGCGATGAAGCTCTCGTTACCACTATGGGTGATTGCAATTTGGTTTTTTAATTCGGGTTTGGCTAAGTCAAATACGGAATTAATTTTTTTACTCCACGGGCTTGCAGTATTGACGACGAGTACGCGCGCGCGCGCGGACAAGCCAACCCAGGTATTATCCTTAGCGCGGTAATTTGCGGGAATCGAGCTAATTAAATCTTCAGGCATTACTTGAAATAAGCCAAGGTCAGCGCCTTTCTGTAGGTTACCTGCATCGTTGCTGAGATAAAGATCGGCGTCTGTCTTATTGCCTTCCAGTTTCAATTTTGCGAGCAAGGCGGTTGATTTTGCGGAGTGCAGGACGACTCTAATGCCTGTTTTTTCAGTAAACTTTGCAGCAGCAGGTTTTACAAATTTGTCGCTTCGGCCAGAATAGATGGTAATTGCATCCGCTGCAACGGCAGTTGCTACGGGTATTAGGAACGCAGAGGCTAATAAGCTAATGATTAATATTGTGTTTCTCACGGACGCTCTCTTTTTATGTTAGGGTAAACGAAGTAATAAATAGAAAATGATAATGATTCTCATTTTCAAAATCAAGTGGGAAGTGAATTTATTGTGTGTATGTTAAACTGCCAAATTCAAGTTAAATCCAATAACATTTCTGAGATTATATTAACGCCATGTTACTAATGATAGATAATTACGATTCTTTTACCTATAACATTGTGCAGTATTTTGGTGAGCTGGGTGAAAAAGTCGAAATAAAGCGCAATGACCAAATCAGTGTGGCTGAGATTGAGGCGCTGGGGCCAGAGCGTATTGTTATTTCCCCAGGGCCTTGTACACCTACTGAAGCCGGTGTTTCGGTTGAGGTGATTAAGTATTTTGCAGGGAAAGTACCTATTTTGGGCGTGTGCTTGGGGCATCAAAGTATTGGGCAGGCCTTTGGTGGAAATATTGTGCATGCTAAGCAAGTTATGCACGGTAAAACATCGATGGTTTTTCATGCGAACAGCGGCGTCTTCCAGCAATTAAAAAACCCATTTGAGGTCACTCGTTATCATTCTTTGGTGGTTAATAAAAATAAGCTACCTGATTGTTTGGAAGTTACCGCTTGGACTCAAAACGCAGCGGGTGAGCTGGATGAAATTATGGGTATAAGGCATAAATCCCTGTTGATCGAGGGTGTGCAATTTCATCCTGAGTCGGTCTTGTCGGAACATGGGCATGACTTATTAAAGAATTTTCTAAATCAAAAAATAATTGATGGAGACTGATATGGATTTGCCGGGTGCAATAAGAGCCGTCACCGAGCGTAAAAATTTAAGCGCAGTAGAAATGGAAGATGTGATGCGAACCATAATGACGGGAAATGCGACGCCAGCCCAAATTGGTGGTTTCTTGATTGGCCTGCGCATGAAAGGTGAAACAGTCGATGAAATCGCAGCGGCTGCTAAGGTTATGCGTGAACTTGCTGCCAAGGTTAAAGTTAACGGGCCGAACTTGGTCGATACCTGTGGCACGGGTGGTGACGGCGCGAATACGTTTAATATTTCGACGGCGAGTGCATTTGTGGTTGCGGGTGCCGGTGGGAAAGTGGCGAAGCATGGTAACCGCTCTATTACCAGTCAGTCGGGTAGTGCAGATGTGCTTGAAGCGGCAGGTGTGAACTTGGACTTAACGCCGGAGCAAGTTGCTTTATGTGTGGACAGCGTAGGGGTGGGATTTATGTTTGCACCTCGCCACCATGGTGCGATGAAGCATGCCATTGGCCCGCGAAAAGAAATGGCTGCAAGAACCATTTTTAATGTGTTAGGTCCATTAACTAACCCAGCGGGAGCGCCTAATCAAGTGTTAGGTGTGTTTTCTAGTGCCTTAGTTGAGCCACTTGCCAATGTGTTAAAACAGCTGGGTAGCGATCATGTGTTAGTGGTGAATGCGCAAGATGGGTTGGATGAAATTAGTATTGCCGCAAATACCAATGTCGCGGAATTAAAAGCCGGTGTCGTTCGTTGTTACGAAATTTCGCCTGAGCAATTTGGTCTGCAGAAAAGTGAATTGTCTGCATTAGCGGTTGATGGTGCTGAACAGAGCTTAAATGTCATTAAGCGCGTTTTTGATGGAGAAACTGGGCCGCAACGAGATATCGTTGTGCTTAATGCTGGGGCTGCGATATATGCGGCAGGTTTAGTGCAGAGTTTAGAATCGGGCGTGGTAAGTGCGCAGTCAACCATTGATAATGGTTTAGCACGCCAAAAACTTGCGGCCTTGATCGCATTTAGCAAAACTTTGCGTGGCGCTGAGTAGTTATAAAAAACAATGAGTGTAAAATGAATAATAAAACGCCGGATATTTTAAAAAAAATATTAGATCGCAAAGCCGAAGAGCTAATACTGCGGAATAATCATGTGAGCTTGCATGAGTTGGTATCACAGTGCAAAACGGCTTTGCCAGTACGTGGTTTTGTGGCGGCGATAAAAGCCAAAATTTCAGCAGGCGAAGCGGCTGTTATTGCGGAAATAAAAAAGGCTTCTCCGAGCAAGGGAGTATTGCGTGAAAATTTTAATCCCGCAGAAATTGCGCGCAGTTATGCCTCAGCGGGTGCTGCGTGTATCTCTGTTTTAACCGATATTGATTTCTTTCAAGGTGCTGACAGGTATTTGCAGCAAGCAAGAAATGCCTGTGCATTGCCTGTATTGCGAAAAGATTTTGTGATTGATCCTTACCAGGTTTATGAGTCGAGAGCTTTAGGTGCGGATTGTATTTTATTGATTGTCGCTGCATTGAGTGATGCTCAGCTCGATGAATTGGCAGCGTTAGCGACAAGCTTAGGTTTGGACGTTTTGGTCGAAGTACATGACGAGGAAGAAATGCAGCGAGCGCTGCGAATTAATTTACCCTTGGTCGGAATTAATAATCGAAACCTACGGACATTTGAGACCTGCTTGGAAACAACACTGGATATGTTGGCGAGGGTTCCAAGTGATCGGATAGTGGTTACCGAGAGCGGGATATTAGCGGTTTCTGATGTAGAAAAAATGCGTGCCGCCAAGGTTAACACCTTTTTAGTGGGCGAGGCATTTATGCGGGCAGATTCTCCGGGTGAGCAGTTGAGTAAGCTTTTCCCTGCCTAGAAAAGCGGTTCTCGGACAAGCTCCTAGGATTATCTGTTGGTGTCACCGTGTTCCAAAAACCACGATAGTTTTGCCCGCTACGGAGACTAATTCGCGTTCTTCTAATTCCTTCAATACTCGGCCTGCCATTTCACGTGAACAACCTACAATTTTACCTATTTCTTGTCGAGTGATTTTAATTTGCATGCCGTCTGGATGGGTGATTGCATCAGGTTCGCCAGATAGGTCTAGCAGAGCTCTCGCGATACGGCCAGTAACATCTAAAAACGCGAGATCTCCCACTTTTCGGCTTGTTTTGCGTAATCTTGCAGCCATTTGTCCCGAAAGTTCAAATAATAAGTCGCTGTCATCATGTGCGAGTTGACGGAATTTAGAGTAACTTATTTCGGACAAGGTGCACTCAGTTCGCGCTTTTACCCATGCACTGCGGCCCGAGGTTTCTTCAAACAAGCCGAGTTCACCGAAAAAATCGCCCTTGTTTAAGTAGGCCAAAACGATTTCTTTGCCCTCGTCGTCCTCCATCAACACCGCTACCGAGCCTTCCGTTATGTAATAGAGTACATCGGGCTTGTCGCCCGCATAGATAATCAGGCTTTTTGCCGGATATCTATGCCGATGACAATGTTGCAGAAAACGTTCTATTGCTGGGCTTCTACTCGAAGAATCTAAACTCGCTGTATTGATGACTTTAGCTATTGCTGACATGGTGCCCCCCTAGGTGTTCCGTGTCGAAAAAAAACCGCTTGTGATAAAATCGCGCTTGCTATGTATATGTCGGCACTTTTGCGAGGGAGCTTTATGGGAATGAATGTACGAATCAAATGGGTTGAAGATGCGATGTTCCTTGGGGAAACTCAAAGTGGGCATGCCATGGTCATGGATGGGCCGCTCGAGGGTGGAGGCCGGAATCTAGGGCCAAGGCCGATGGAAATGTTATTGTTAGGACTGGGTGGATGTACCGCTTATGATGTAGTGAGTATTTTAAAAAAATCGCGCCAACCGATTATTGATTGCGAAGTAGTAATTACTGCTGAGCGCGCAGACTCAGCACCCAAAGTATTTACCAAAATTCATGTGTATTTTAGGGTGAAAGCTAAACCAGGTGTGAAAGATGCGCAGGTAAAACGTGCGGTTGATTTAACGGCTGAGAAATATTGCTCGGCGTCAATCATGTTAAGCAAGGCGGTTGCAATAACGCATGCCTATGAAATTCAAGTTCAAGAATAAGGTGTTAGTGAAATGAAGCGTCCGCCTCCAAGCAAAGGTATGCGTCATGTTGCATTGTTTGTTCGTGATTTTAATGCATGTGAAAAATTTTATGTTGATTTATTGGGAATGAAAGTTGAGTGGCGGCCAGATCCTAACAATGTCTATCTGTCGGGCGGTTGTGATAATCTTGCTTTGCATCGTGCCGTTGATGGAGTCAAGCTTGAATCGGCTTACCAACGCTTAGATCATATTGGCTTTATTTTAGAAAAACCCGAAGATGTTGATGAGTGGTTTGCCTATTTTTTAGAAAACCAGGTGAGTATTCGTAACAAACCTAAAACTCATCGAGACGGGGCGAGAAGCTTTTATTGTTTTGATCCTGATGGAGTGGTGGTGCAGATGATTTTCCATCCTCCAATCTCCTCGATGATATAAGCTCTAGTGTCATGATTAAATTTCAAAAAAAAATCCAGCTGCATGGGTTTAATAATTTAACTAAATCCTTGAGTTTTAACATCTATGATGTGAGCTATACACAAACAGAGCAGCAGCGTAGAGAATACATTGAATATATTGATGAAGAATATAACGCCGAACGGCTCACTAATATATTAACTGAAGTATCCAATATGATTGGTGCGAATGTTTTAAATATAGCACACCAAGATTATGAGCCTCAGGGTGCCAGCGTAACCATGTTGATATCCGAAGAGCCAATGGCGTCTGAAATATTAGTCGCAAAAGACGGGACGATAGAACAGCCCGGCCCTTTGCCAGACTCAATTGTAGCGCATTTAGATAAAAGTCATATCACGGTTCATACTTATCCCGAAAGCCATCCGCATGTTGGAATAAATACATTTAGAGCCGATATCGATGTATCAACTTGCGGCCGTGTTTCGCCTTTAAGGGCGTTAAATTATTTAATCCATAGCTTTGATTCAGACATTGTCATTATGGATTATCGGGTACGAGGATTTACTCGTGACGTAGATGGAAATAAACATTTTATTGATCATGAAATTAATTCTATTCAAAACTATATTGCCGAAGATACTCAAAACTTATATCAGATGATTGATGCTAATATTTATCAGGAAAATATATTTCATACTAAAATGTTGCTTAAAGAATTTGATTTGAATGATTATTTATATGGCGTGTCAGCCAGCGATTTGCCGGAAGCGGAAATTGAAAAAATACATCAAAGTCTGAAGCATGAGATGTCTGAAATATTTTATGGGAAAAATATAGGGTGAGGAGTGGTTACATAACAACTCGGTGTTTTTCAAGCCTAAAGTTTCACGCTTTTTAATCATACCTAAAAGATTTTAAAAAAACGTCAGCACATGTTTATTCTACGCGATATTCTTACCCCTCTCCAAGAACAATTTATAATCTCTCGCAAAGATACGTTATCAAAAGAATTTCGTGACACGTCGATGTTGATCATCACCGATAGTGGGTTCGGTAACGATGGTTTGTTTAAGCCCATGCATAAGATCATCGGTAAACACTGTCACCTACTCTCTCGATTACGGGTTAATTCCTCGCTTTTTGATTTGCCACCCGAACGCGATAAAAAACAACGAGGGTGAGCCAAAAAGTACGGCAACAAGCGAGGGAATGCCACTACGCTGGCCGAATCATTCCAGCATTTAGCGACGACTTATTCGGTCAATCTCTATGGCAAGCAACGCGATGTATTGGCTTATGATATGTGTTTATGCTTAAAACACTCAAGTGCGCGATGGTGGCGTAGGGAAAAGCGGGAAACTTTAGTAGATAATATTCCGAGCCCTTTAGTTACTGCAGATTTCTAACCGGACACTACTGGGCCCATAGACCTACTTCGCCAATTTTAAGTATTGCCCATGCTTTTGCAGCCCCCTCTCCAGTTAGTCCAACGTCAAACTCAAAGCTGTATAGGCCAGCATTTAACTCCCCTGAAAACTCCCCTGAAAAGTCTGTTGTATTCCCACACGAACCTTGCAAAGGACAATTCACAATGAAATTTCCCAACTGATCCGTTAGTTTCATTTCCCACGTCATATTGCCTACGTCGGTATTATTATAGAATTGTATTGAATACGGCATTGCAGTGCCGATAACTTCGAATTCAACTTTTGAATGATTTTGATCAATAGAGCCTGTGCCTACCAATCGAACATTTGCAAAACTCTGTATCTGCAAACCTTCTCCGAATACGATGGCATTATTTACGTTATTGAAGACACCATAATTTAATCTTGATTGTACGAAATTATCTGTCGACAGATCACCGTCGGTTACAGTAACGGTAGAATTACCGTTACCGTCAAGAAATTTAAAACCGAAACTTACAACCGAAGCTGCATTTCCAAAAGTCGCGGCAACTCGGTGTACTTGATCAATGTAGTAAACGCCATCAGGCAATAGTGTCACTAAATCAATTGAATGCTCAATACTTTTGATTGGGTCGCCACTTTCTGTCGTGGAAACTTGGATAATAAACTGTAGCCCACCTTCTTCACCCTCATTTGCTTCATTCAAATTTACGATTGTTGTAAAAACACCTTCGCTGTCGGTAACCCCATTTCGCGTGCTAACCGAACCACCTGTGACATTTATAATTTTAACAAAAAGCCCAGCCAAGTTTTCAGTACCAGAATAATTTAATAATTTAATTTCAATCGTTTCGAATTCATCGGTTTCGAGTTCTTCTGGGCCATTGACTTCAATTATTACAAAAAAGTTTTGCTTGCAAGTTTCTTGTAGCAACTCTTCGCGTTGTTCTTCATCACCCGTATATAAAGCCGAGTAAGCGTAATAACACAGCACATCAAAATCTGTAACTGCTTCTTCATTGAAAGTGACTTCTCGATCACCGATGGTTTGTGTCACGGTGGTGTACACAGGTAAAGCATTAATATCGAGATCGAACCAGGCGGTGTCACTGCCGCCAGTATGTCCGTCGCCATTTAGATCAAAGGCAAATAGATCAGGGAACTCAGGAAAGATCGTATTGAGCCAGGCATTAATATCACCTTCATCAAAAACTCCATCTCTGTCACCGGCTCCAGTAGTGTCGGTGACATCTAATATGCTTTTGCGGATGGGTGCTTCCGCGATCGAAGTGTCTAGCGATAATAATGCGGCATAGGTATCGACGATGCCAACGAGCTGCCCATATTGGTAGGTGTGCTTGATTGCAGCTATTATGTCAAACTCAATAAGCCCCTGGCTTGCGTTCAGCATCCATGCTGCTAGCGCTGCAATCTGTGCGGCAGCTACGCCCGTGTCTGACATGATCCATTGATTTTCTATACAGTTTTCCGCTTGGGTGTAACAGTTTACTGTGACGTCCTCGCCAATCATCCTGACATCGGCGCCGGGCAATGAAAAATATGATCGGGTGTATCCATTTATTTGGGAGCTGCCAACGGTAATCAGGTTACCGATTGGTGGTGGGTTGTTGAATGTAAAACGAAGCTCGATAAATTCAGCAACAGCGGGAGAGCTAACATCCAGAGCCGGATCTTCTGCCAATAGAACGCTGAGATCGGGATAGGCTTCGGAGACCGCAAACGGTGAAGAGTATTTTGCCTGACTGGCGGGGCCTGTGCTTTCGCCTAGCTCACCTACTGCCGCTACATGAAGAAAACCCCCTCCACCATGACGCCAGTTCAGGGCATCAATGGCGCGCCAGGTTCGGTCACGCTCAGAAAAGTCATCATCGACATATACAAAATCGGTTAACAGAATTATTTCATCGCCGACAGTTTCGAGATTAATTGAGTCAATCACACTATTTTTAATCGCCATCACCATGCCGGTATACGATAAACCACTAAGCGGGGCGGAGTCGATTCTCAATAGATTGTTATCTATTTTAGGATAGGCACTATTAGGTGATGTGCTGTTTCCTATTATCGATGTGATAGAGTAACCATAACTGCCAAAAAAAAGATCGGTTTCAGCATCGCCGTAATCCACTAAAGTCCCGTCACCCAGTATTCCGTCGAGGAAGGACCGATTCGGAATATTGCTGGAGTCTGTTGTGATGTCGGCTGCGTAGGTACTGGGTATTATTATTGTCACCGGCCGGTTAACTGCATTTACCGTGGTATCGGCACGCTCGATTGCTGGAAAACGCGCAGCCTGGTACCAGTCATTGGGTTGCAAGGGAACCATCTGTCGAGCGCGGAGTCTCTGCGGTGCTGGCAAAATACGGGGTTTTGCGATACCTGAGTTTTGGCTTTGCGGTTTTGCCTCAAAGGTAACGGTGACAAAGACAAAAGCCTTGCTAGACTGAAGCGTATCCGCAATAAGCTGTGCAGCTGCTCTATCAGCTACTTCCGGAATACTCAGGACGACAGTAGGATCGTTAGCCGCCATGCCATCGATTTTGGCGCCTACGCTTTCGAGTGCGGTATTTATTTCGGCGACCGTAGCAGCCGGGTTAATGACCGCATCCAGACGGGTGCTGAGCAGGCCACCGACCTTGATTTGGCTCGGATTAACAGGTGTTGGAG
>JALUUH010000176.1 GCA_027021445.1 Gammaproteobacteria bacterium | reverse complement strand
GCTTGAAACTCGAATTATTGACCTTGAAAGCTCAACCGTATTATCTGACCCAGAAACTCGTGTGAAAAAGATTCAAGTTTACATTGACGAAAATGGGCTTGAGCACAATACGCCAGTGGCGAATAGTCGAGCGGTTACCACTTACCAACGTGAAAGAGTTTACCGTCGTCAGACAATCAATGAAAAAATTGGAGAAGCATTAGAAGATGCGGCCAGTAAACAAGTACGTTTAGGTGTCGATGCTGCAATCATTTTACAAAATGTTAACCAGCCAAAAGGTACTAACAAAAAGGCTGACCGTAAATTTTATCAACTCGCATCAACAGATCTATATTTTAGTGCTGGACTCGCGCAATACACCATATTTTTTGCAGATATTGTTGGTTTAAGTGGTACACCACCTGATAATGACATTGATGGTTTAACCTTAATGAATGGTTATTCTGCACGTCTTGTTAACCAAAATGATTTAAGCCTGCGTGAAGCTTGGGTTATGTCTGAACTGTGGGATCAAAAATTATCTTTTGTAATGGGGCGTGTTGACTTAACCAATTATTTTGACTCAAATGCCGCAGCTAATGATGAAACATCTCAGTTTCTTAGTGATGCTTTAGTTAATAACCCAGCATTAGGATTAAGTGAAAATGGTGCCGGTATGGCACTAACTTACGACCCTAAAAGTAAGTTTAATTTTAAAATTGGTTACCAACAAAGTAGCAGCAAAGCAAAAAGCTTATCCGATTCCTTATTCTTGCTAGCAGAAGCAGGTTATAAAACTAATCTATTTCAACTTGGCGAAGGAAATTATCGCGTTTGGTATAGACAAGATAACACCGGCGGAAATAGTACAGCCCAAGGTCTTAGTTTTGATCAGCGCGTATCGCCAGGCATGACTTTGTTTGCTCGATATGGCGTTACAAATAATTCAAACAACCAAAAAAACAAATATTATAGTGCAGGTATGCAGTTTGATGCCGGCTTAGGTTTTAACCCACAAGATATCTTTGGTGTTGGTTATGCTGAAAGTCGCGAGACAGGTAATAAGTCTGAAAAATTAATTGAAAGCTATTATAAATTAGTTTTAACTGAAAAATTACAGTTAACATTTAATATCACCTTACTTGAAGAGCAACGCAGCACTAGTGTAGTAGATTCTTATGTGATCTCTGGCATGCGCTTACAATCCAAGTTCTAAATTCGGGGTAAAAAATGAAAACATTCAAAAATTTTATAAAAACAGCAGGTTTACTCTCAATCGTTTTAGTTGCTTTATTGAGCCTTAATACAAGTGTATTTGCTACAGGTAGTCACCAGCAATACGCTAAAACCAAGGGTAAAG